>JAJQGL010000060.1 GCA_021200535.1 Clostridiaceae bacterium
TCCGTCACCAGTCTTCTCGCCTTCTTTGTGCATCTCACCGGTGCCGCCCTCAACAACACCGTCATGACTAAGCACAGACCCAATTGTCCCTAGGAAACACTTGATATCCATCCACAGGCTCATTTTCTCGATATACTCACCATCGAACTTCGCCTTTACCGGAATCTCAAGTTCATCTCGCCCATTAATCTGTGCCCAACCGGTAAGACCAGGAGTCACGTTATTTGCGCCATACTTATCACGCTCTGCCACCAGATCGTCCTGATTCCAAAGTGCCGGACGCGGACCAATGATGCTCATCTGGCCACGGAAAATATTGAAGATTTGAGGAAGCTCATCAAGAGAAGTTTTCCTTAAAAACCGACCGGTTTTTGTGATAAAGGCATCCGGATCATTCAGCATGTGCGTCGGCATATCCTTCGGAGTGTCTGTGCGCATGGACCTAAATTTGAGAATTTCAAAATACTCACAGTTCCTGCCGACTCTCTTCTGCTTGAACAGCACCGGTCCCGGAGAGTCCAGTTTGATAGCAACAGCAATCGCTCCGAGGACAGGAGACAGAAGCACAATCGCTCCGCCGGAAAGGACAACATCAATTGCCCGTTTCAGCGGGAGGTATTTCTGCTGTGCTTTAGTGAGAGTGTGATGAACAGTCTCCTCACCAGTGTCTATATTCTCTTTTTGCACAGAAGTCTCATTATTCAGGACACTCTCGTCCTCCAAGACTTCCTCTCTATCTAAAACTGCATCGGAAGTTCCCATTGCGCTCCCCTTAACCTTTCCTGTTAATTATTACTGCAACTAATCAAAAGAAACTCGGCTCAACCCCTGTCTTAGCCTTCTCCGCTTCCATCCAGCCTTTATTCCGCTGCGCGATTGCTTCTGTCTGGTCGCAGACTTCAATGTAAACCTTTCTGTCTTTCACACAAATCTTCTGGATAGCGTAAACGGCAGCAGGATCAATGGAATCCCGTGCCGCAGCACCACTCTCATAGCTCTGCTCCGTGCCGTCAATATTTAAAATGAAATCACCTTCGATGCTTTTCAAAACTATTTTTAAAATCATATCCATCGAGCAATCTTTCCTCCGAAGATTCAGTCAGCCTCACCGTTCGGCTTTTCTCCCACCGGATGGAATGTCGGCACTATTTTTTCAACCATACTCACAATATCAGGACTGTTCTCATAACTGGCGTTTGCCAGTTCTTCCAACTGTTGGAAAAATTCTTCTACTTCAAAAGGTATGGGTTTACCGATAAAAATCAGTTCGTTGTCTGTCTTTTTAATTCCTTCCTCTGCCATTAATTTTTCTTCGTACAGCTTTTTGCCAGGTCTCAAACCGGTATATACAATGGGAATATCCTCATCCGGCTTATACCCTGACAGCTTAATCAGGTTTCTCGCCAGAGTATCAATCTTCACAGGTTCTCCCATATCCAGCACAAAGATTTCCCCGCCCCAGGCATAGGTACCCGCCTGCAATACGAGACTGACGGCCTCCTTTATGGTCATAAAGTATCTTATTATCTGTGGATGTGTCACCGTAACAGGACCGCCAGCTTCAATCTGTTCTTTGAACCTCGGAATCACTGAGCCATTGCTGCCGAGGACGTTGCCGAAGCGTACAGCCACAAACTGCGTACCTGTGCGTTCCTTATTCTTGACGCTCTCAACTTTCAGCTTTCCGTATTCTTTCGCTCTCTCCTGTGCCTTCTCTCCTGCTGCGTACAGGTCTGCAAGTTCCACCTTCTCACTGGGGTCTGCATTTTCCCATCCGGCGGCTCTGTGGTCGACCGGATCTCCCGCAACCTGTCCGTCGATTACCTTGTCCTTATGCGCATGCACAAAAGGGAGCAAATCCCACCTTCCGCTCTTGCTGACGGCGTCCATACTCTGGATGACCATCTCACAGAGGCGCTTGGAAGCGCCCATGATATTAGTCGGGTTCACGGCCTTGTCGGTGCTTATCAGGACAAAGCGCTGCGTCCCGTGCGTGAGCGCCGCGTAGGCTGTTTTATAGGTACCTATGACATTGTTCTTAATCGCCTCATTCGGGCTGTGTTCCATCAGGGGAACGTGCTTGTGTGCTGCGGCATGGAACACGATATCAGGATGATATGTATCAAAAACCTTATTTATCCTGCGGCTGTCTCTTACCGACCCAATCAGCACGTCCAGCTTCAGATCCGGATACTTTTCCCGGAGTTCCAGTTCGATGGAGTAAGTCGTATTCTCGTAGATATCGAAAATAATCAGGTGCTCCGGCTCATGCCCGGCAATCTGTCGGCACAGCTCGCTACCGATACTTCCGCCGCCGCCCGTGACAAGAATGGTCTTACCTTTTATGTACTGGAAGATTCCCTCCATATCGACCTTGATCGGATCGCGACCTAACAGGTCTTCCACTGCCACAGACCTCAGACGGCTCACAAGCACCTCATCATTGGTAAGCTGATAGATACCCGGAAGACTTTTTAGCGTACAGCCGGTTTCCTTACAGATATCGAGGATTTCCTTCTTTTCCTGCGGCGTTGCGGTCGGAATGCAGAAATAGATTTCTTCGATATGAAGTCGCTCCACAAAAGCCGGGATGTCGTCTCTGCCGCCGACTACCGGCACGCCTTCCACGTACCGATTCCACTTATTTGGGTTGTCGTCAATGATGCAGCTCGGTGTCAGATTCGTCTTATCCGACTGCTGCAGCTCACGCACAATCGTTCTTCCTGCCGCACCGCCGCCGATAATCATGACCTTCTTCGCCGGATTCTCTTCCTGGGCAGGCGTCTTCCGGACGATCACCTGTGTGTAAAAACGGTATGAAAACCGAATCCCGACAACGAGAATCAGCTGAATGACTCCGCCTACGATATAGTAGGAAAACGGCATCCTGTGGCAAATCAGCGTGATTAGTACGGCGTGCGCAACTGACGCGACGAGCGAGGACGCAGCATAGCGTAGCAATTCATTAAATCCAGCAAACCTCCAAATTCCCCGGTACATGCGTGTAAACCAGAAGAAAATGATGGATGCAACGATGTACACCGGAAGGAACTTTATATATGCCTGCAAATATTCTGTATCTATCGTAGTGAACTTAAAATCAAATCTAAGCCACAGGCCAAAGAAATAAGAGAATGCGATAGCCACAGCATCATACAGCATTAAGCCAACCGCAATTACTTTCCAGTGTCGAATTTTCATCCTGCCTCCCGTTTGTCTCTTTTCATAACTCTTTTGCTTTGAATTTTGATTCATGGATTACCCCCCCCCCCGAACAATTCGGGGAAAGCATTTTAAAGTGTTTTCTGATGTGATTTCGTGCACAGATACGGCACGATTTTCTATAAATGGAAGCCTGTGCGCATGGTCTTTTGCCTGTACGCTGCGGCTAAATCTTCCTATTAACAGTGCCTGTACGCTGCGGAATATCCGTAACCGACAGCCCAAATTATCCTCGAAACGGTCTATTGATTTATCAGTT
>JAJQGL010000067.1 GCA_021200535.1 Clostridiaceae bacterium
TTTTATAGTACCTGCAGAGATTTTTCTAATATTTAAGTGTCAAACTTCCGTCTTTCTCTGACTTGCTTATCAGTCTATCATAAAATGGGAATACTTTACAGAGATTTTTTTTTTTGTTATAATAAGCTGTATGTTTTGCAGTTTAAAGAGGGTTTGATATAGGATATCTTCTGCAAATCAGGCATGGATGTGCTACGAGTTGGTGCCGCAGGCTCCGCCAACGTCAATTGGATGTATTCGATTTAACATTAGCCGCTTCCTGTGGGCGCGACATGAGGTGAAGGATGAAGAAAAAAAACGTAGCAAAATTATTTTTTAAGAGTTTGTTGAAGTCATTGATTTGTATTGCAATAATAGGAGGCGTGGGGTTCGCCAGCTATAAGATTTCTTATATGGTGTTGACAAATGACAGTGAGGATACAGGGACCAGCTCTGATGACCTGAAAAGCAGTATGGAGACAGCTACCACAGATGAAATATCCAGAAACCTCATTTATGTGTCAAATGACAAAAACAAAATCACAAATGTAATGTTGGAAATTTTTAATACGAATACCAATAATATGGATTATGTCACAATACCTGTCAAAACAGATTACACGATACCGTCCGTTATGTACCGGAAGCTCTGCCAGGTCAATTCAGAGATACCGCAGGTAATCCGCATTGCTAACCTGAAGCAGTATTTTGAGGATGAAAGCGATGCCTATGGTTACGGCGTTCTGATCTTTGAAAAGATGCTTGGAACGGATATCAGCTATTATACCGCATTAGATCAGGAGGTGTATGACAATCATTATACCAAACAGAAGGTAAAGGTTAAATATACGACAAAAAGCTCCCTGAATAATACGCCTGGTCCGGATGGCGTTACACCGAGTACCAATACAACAGTAAAAACCAAGATGCAGATTTCTGTGCTCTCAGAGTCTTACCGGAATCAGCTCAGTGATCTGGGAGGTGACGCAGATAAGATAGAGGAGTTTATCAAGGATCAATATGAGCGGATAGAATCGAATCTTACCGTTTATAATAAACTTGGATACCAGGAGGCGTATGAAAAAGCAGATGTTTCCTTGTTTCATTTCTGGGGCATTCCGGGAACCTATTCCAGCGGTATTTTTGAAGTGAATACAAAAGCGGCCAAAAAGGCGATCACCGCACTGGTGGAAAATGAAACTGCCTATACGGATGAGCAGGATCTCACTGCCGTAAACCGTATCCGTACTTCCGGTTCTTCGAAATCCTCTGGCGGAAGCTCTGCATCAAAAACAACGGATGAGCCGACTGTCAGCTCGAAAGGGAAGAACATTTATGTTCTGAATGGCAGCCAGATTTCCGGTCTTGCATCTTCAACACAGGCAACCCTGCAGCAGGCCGGATATACCGTTCCGAAGATTGGAAATTATACACAGGAAACATTGACCACGACGCGCATTATTGTAAAGGAAGAGGGGGAAGGAGAGGATCTTGCCCAGTATTTCAGCAATCCGGAAATTGTAGTGGGTGATGTTGCCGCAGGTTACGATATTGAAATTATTTTAGGTACAGCTGATGCAAATTAACGTTTTGTCTCAGTGATATTTGGGGGGGGGAAGCAAACTAATTGAATGGAGATTGCTATGCAGGCATCTGTTAAAATTATGGATATTGATGTGGATATGATATCCAATGACGTTTTTATAAAAATAATGAACGAATACCTGAATGAAGAGAGATTGCATGTCATATTTTTTGCGTCTACAGAGATATTAAACCGTGCAGTTAAGGAGGAAATGTACCGCCGGCTTGTCGATATGGCAGATCTTTTTCTGCCGGGAGAAGAGGCTTTGCTCACCGTACATCATGCGGAGGCGCTGGAGGCGGCTGATATGGTGGTCAGCTGTAAGGGGCTGGGGCTTGTGCTGGAAAATCTGAAAAAAGAAGACCGCTCTCTGTATATTGTAGCAAAAACGGAAGAGGAGGCAGATGTTTTAAAAGAGTATTGCGTCAAAATGCAGCCGGAGCTGAACATTGTGGGGCAGTGTACTTATGAGGAAGAAATGGATGATGCTGCAGTTGTGAATGAGATTAACAGCCATGTACCGGACATGCTTCTTGTCTCACTGGAGACTGGCATGCAGGAGCGCTGGATTATGGAACATGTTTCCCTGCTAAATGCCAAAATCTGTATTGCGATTGGCGGTGTGGTCAATCTTATTCTCGCACAGGAAAAGGAAATTCCTCATTGGGTTCAGGCGTTGCACCTGTCCGGGCCTTATGAAAAATTTATTCGGGAACAAAAGGTAAAAAAAGGAGTGCGCGCACGCATATTTCGGAAGAAGGTTGTACAATATAATAATCAGATAGAAGAACAGGAAAAAAGATGATCACAGTATCATCTTTTTTTGTGGGATTGGGGAAGATTATGTGGAAGGTCCTAGTTAAAATCGGCAGAATCTTAATTGGTACATTTTGTATGGCATTGGCGGTTAATCTGGTCTATGAGCCAATGGACATGGTGACGGGCGGGGTGTCCGGTCTTGCGATTGCGGTTAAAGAGCTGACAAGGGGAATGTTTGAAGATGGCATTCCTGTGTGGCTGACAAATCTGGCAGTTAATCTGCCGATTTTTCTGGCGGGCTATTTTGTGATGGGAAAAAAGTATTTGGGGTACACTTTTTTTGCAAATCTCGCATTTTCTGCATTTTTATATGTACTGCCGGTGCTGCCGATTCCGCAAAAGGATTTTTTTCTGGCATCGCTGTACGGCGGCGTGCTTACCGGGTTTGGGCTGGGACTGGTGCTTATGGCGGGGTTGTCGACAGGCGGGGCTGACCTGTTAAGCAGCATACTTCATCAGGTTTTTCCGCGTCTGTCTGTCACTTCGGTATTGTTTGTGCTGGACGCCTCTGTCATTGTACTGGGAATAGCGGTTTTTGGAATGACACCGGCAGCATATGCAATATTTGCAGCCTATCTTTCCTCAAAGATTGCCGACAATATGATATCGGGACTGCGTATGAATAAACAGGTTTGGATTATTTCAGAGCAGTACACGCAAATCAGCAGTGACATTTTGACGCAGATGGACCGGGGAGTTACCTGCATTGAGGGCCAGGGGATGTACAGCAGGCAGTCAAAAAAGATATTGATGTGCGTTGTCGGACGGACAGAAATTGTAGATGTTGTCAGGTTAATCCGAAAGCGTGACGCGGGCGCGTTTGTTATTATACAAAATACGCATGAGACAATGGGGGAGGGGTTTGAACGGAATGCAAATCTGTAGTGGAGTAAAATTATTTTTTGGGCAAATCAGACAGTATTATTTGCAAAAAACGGATGAAAATTTGTCAATTTGAACGAAAAAAAATAAAAATATACGCTTTGCACAAAAGCCCAAATGTTTTTTTGGCAATGTGTGCTATGGTCAATATTCGGCAGATAGTGTATTATATTTTACAGATGAAACGTGATGCGAATCGCGAAAAAATTTATTGGTGTATAGGAGGATACATAACTATGGCAAGTTTATCATTAAAAAACATTTGCAAGACATATCCAAATGGGTTTCAGGCGGTTAAGAATTTCAATCTTGAGATTGAGGACAAGGAATTTATTATTTTCGTTGGACCGTCCGGATGCGGTAAGTCTACAACGCTTCGTATGATTGCCGGACTTGAAGAGATCACAGAGGGCGAACTTTGGATTGGAAATAACCTTGTAAATGATGTTGAACCAAAGGACAGAGATATCGCAATGGTATTCCAGAACTATGCTCTTTATCCGCATATGACCGTGTATGACAACATGGCATTTGGTCTTAAATTGAGAAAGACACCGAAGGATAAGATTGACAAGCTGGTAAAAGAAGCAGCTAAGATTCTTGATATTGAGCCTCTGTTAGACCGTAAGCCAAAGGCGTTATCCGGTGGTCAGAGACAGCGTGTGGCAATGGGTCGTGCGATTGTGCGTAATCCGAAGGTATTCCTGATGGATGAGCCGCTGTCTAACCTGGATGCAAAGCTCCGTGTACAGATGCGTATTGAGATTTCCAAGATTCACCAGACACTGGAAGCAACCATTATTTATGTAACACATGACCAGACAGAGGCGCTTACGCTTGGAACACGTATCGTTGTTATGAAAGACGGCGTTATGCAGCAGGTTGCATCTCCGATTGATCTTTACACAAAGCCATGCAACATCTTCGTAGCAGGTTTCATTGGCTCTCCGCAGATGAACTTCATTGATTGTGTTGCAGTACAGGATGGCAAGGATGTAAAACTTGAGTTTGGTTCTTATTCTGTAAAACTTCCGGAGGTTAAGGCACAGAAGGTTATCGAAGGCGGTTTTGTAGGAAAAGATGTTGTTATGGGTATTCGTCCGGAGGATATCAAGGATGAGGAGCTTTTTGTAAATGCCGGTACAGACAATATCATAGAAGCTTCTGTAAAGGTATACGAGATGCTTGGTGCGGAAGTATTCTTATACTTCACGGTAGAGGGGCATGATATTACAGTCCGTGTAAATCCTCGTACAACTGCCCGCCCGGGTGATACCATCAAACTTGCACTTGACACAAGCAAGATTCATGTCTTTGATAAGGAGACAGAGAACGTTATTACAAACTAGTACAGTGTATCACCAACTAGTACAACGTATTGAAAACTCTTGTGTAAATGTATTTTTGCGGACACAGAAAGAAAAAAGAATATAAGGTTGTAAATTCGGTCTTACCGATGGGAACCGTTGGTTCCGGCTGGCGCGGCTGAATTGCAGCCGAAGAGGAATACCCGCTTCTTATGAGAAGATGAGAGATCATTGATATCAGAGGCGGGTATTTTTATGATGTAATAAGACTGCCACGCGAAGCGTGTGTAGATAACGATCATGATCTTGCTGGGCAGGGAATGCTGTCTGCTCGGTAAAAAACTGTGTGAGGCGGTACCCTGCCGGAAGCGGCAAAACTGTCGTATCTGCCGAAAGATAAGGTGATTTGAGGTTTACATTTGTGCAGTTTGATGATAAAATGAATGCTAAGTATTCTTTTGGAAATCGATTGACGGCAAAATGAAATCGAAGTATTTTTTTGGAAATCGAATTTTTTTGATCGAATGACAGCTTAGAATATTTACGGCAATGAGAAATTACTGACAGTTATGCGGCGACGGAAAACGGAGGGATTATATGATATCAAATCAGGTGTTACAGACAACGATTGACGGGTTAAAAAATATTACAAGAATTGATATTTGTGTGATGGATGTAGAGGGAAAAGCACTTGCAACTACCATCAATAATATTGAAGAGTATGAAGAAGCGGTTATGGCGTTTGTGGACTCTCCGGCAGACAGCCAGGTTCTGCAGGGGTATCAGTTTTTTAAGGTGTTTGACGAGCATCAGCTGGAATATGTGCTTTTGGCAAAGGGCGACAGCGATGATGTCTATATGGTTGGAAAGCTTGCTGCTTTTCAGATTAAGAACCTGCTGATAGCTTATAAGGAACGTTATGATAAAGACAATTTTATCAAAAACCTTCTGTTGGATAATCTTCTTTTAGTTGATATTTATAATCGGGCAAAAAAGCTTCATATTGAGACAAATGTGCGCAGGGTAGTTTTTTTGATTGAGACGAAGAACGAAAAAGATATCAATGCTTTGGAGACG
The DNA here is from genome assembly GCA_021200535.1 of Clostridiaceae bacterium. Classification (GTDB taxonomy): domain Bacteria; phylum Bacillota; class Clostridia; order Lachnospirales; family Lachnospiraceae; genus Butyribacter. The sequence goes on from JAJQGL010000067.1 coordinate 5,650, forward strand.
GTAAAGGGACTTTATGCCGGCAAGAAAAAAGATTTTATCACTCAGGTGGATGAGAAAAATATTATTCTTGTAAAAGAGGTTGGCTCGGATGAGAATTATGAGGACATGGAAAAGATTGCCCGTGTGATTCTGGATATGTTAAATACGGAAGCAATGACCCAGGTGCATGTGGCCTATGGCACCATGGTCAAAGAGATTAAGGACGTTTCGAGATCCTATAAAGAGGCCAAGATGGCACTGGATGTCGGCAAAATATTCTATAGCGACCGCAATGTGATTGCCTACAGCAGTCTGGGGATTGGAAGGCTGATCTATCAGCTGCCGATGCCTCTCTGCAAAATGTTTATCAAAGAAATTTTTGGTGAAAAATCGCCGGATGATTTTGATGATGAAACGCTTGCTACAATTAACAAGTTTTTTGAAAACAGCCTGAATGTTTCGGAAACCTCCAGACAGCTGTACATTCACCGGAATACGCTGGTATATCGTCTGGATAAACTGCAGAAAAGCACAAATCTTGATTTGCGTGTATTTGATGATGCGATTACGTTTAAGATAGCATTAATGGTTGTGAAATATATGAAATACATGGAAAGCTTCGAATATTAAAAATAAACGGGTGCGGGCAGACATTTTTGTTGTGCCTGCATTTTAATTTATTTGCAGGAGAAAGGCATAAACACGTGATACAGGAGAGGATGGATTGTTTAGAAATCGCTGTAAACACGCGGTACAGGAGAGGATGGATTGTTTAGAAATCGCTGTAAACACGCGGCACAGGAGAGGATGGATTGTTTAGAAATCGCTGTAAACACACGATGGGGATGGAGCAGATTGGGTTTTTAAGACAGATGAGAAATGAGGACAGGAAATGGCGGAACAAAAGACATTGATTCAAATGGAGGATGTAACGGTACGGTATTCCAATGGAACAGAGGCGTTAAAACAGGTCAACCTGGAAGTTGCGAAGGGAGATTTTGTTTTTGTTGTTGGCAGCAGCGGTTCCGGAAAGTCAACATTTATCAAGACGCTTCTCGGTGAGGTTCCGGTTTTTTCCGGCAATGTGCATGTAGCGGGAAGAAGCCTGAATCAGATGAAGCGGAAGCAGCGTCCGTACTATCGGCGGAATTTAGGGGTTGTTTTTCAGGAGTTCCGTCTTTTAGAAGATCGGAATGTGTTTGAAAATGTGGCGCTGGCGCAGCGCGTAATCGGCGTCTCGCGCGACCGCATGAAAAAGAATGTTACGATTATGCTGGACATGGTTGGGCTTTCTAAAAAGAGCAAAGCCCTGCCCAAAGAGCTTTCCGGAGGGGAGCAACAGCGGGTTGCGATTGCGCGGGCAATGGTCAACCGTCCGGGCATCCTTCTGGCAGACGAACCGACCGGAAATCTGGATCCGAACAATTCATGGGAGATTATGATGCTGTTGGAGGAGATGAACCGGCTTGGCACAACAGTCATTGTTGTGACGCACAACAATGAAATTGTGGACAGGATGAAGAAAAGAGTGGTCGTGTTAAATCAGGGCAGCTTAATCAGCGATCAGGAGAAGGGTGGTTATACACAGTGAAAACATTTACATATGGGATAAAACAGGGAATTAAAAATATTGGACAGAACAGATTGTTTTCTCTGGCGGCAATCGGGACGATTGTTACGTGTCTCTTTTTGCTGGGGTTGTTTTATGCGCTGATCAGTAATTTTCAGAATATGGTATACAATGCAGAGAGCACCGTGGGAATTACCGTTTTTTTTGATGAGGGAATTTCCCAGGAGCAGATAGAGGTGATTGGAGAAGAGATTCGTGCCTGTAAGACAGTCGATGAGGTGATATATATATCGCCGGAGGAGGCGTGGGAGAGCTTTCAGAAAGAAATGTATGACGGGGATGAGACGATTGAGGACACTTTTTCAGGGGAAAATCCGTTGGAAGATTCGGCGTCTTATGAAGTATATCTTAGTGATGTCTCCAATCAGGAAAGTATCATCCATACAATCGAAAAGATGGACGGAGTCAGGAAAGTCAATGGATCCAGCACTGTTGCAAACGGTCTGAGCAGCTTTAACACATTGGTTACATATGTTTCTGTGTCGATTATTTTCCTGCTTTTGCTGGTTTCTGTTTTTTTGATTAGCTCTGCGGTGGCGACAGGCATACGCGTCCGGCGGGATGAGATTTCGATTATGCAGTACATTGGCGCTACAGATGCATTTATCAGGCTTCCATTTTTAGTGGAAGGAGTTTTGATCGGACTGATTGGCGCTGTTATACCGCTGATTCTTTTATGGTTTTTATACGAAAAACTGGTCGGTTTTATCCTGACGCATTTTTCTGTCCTGACACAATGGCTTACCTTTGTTGATTCGGTAGAAGAGTTTCGTGTATTGGTGCCATTGTCTTTTGGTGTAGGGGTAGGAATTGGTTTGCTTGGAAGTGCAAGCTCTGTCAGAAAGCATTTACACAAGGCGTAGCTGCAGGGCTGCACTAGTTAAAAGAAATGAGGTTTGATATGCGCAGAAAGAAAAAAATAATTCTTGGGATATCTGTCTGGCTTGCCGGAGCTGTTCTTTGTATGGGATGGGATATTTGCGGGCAGAGCGGACAGAAGAATCCGGATATGGTGCAGGCGGGTGTTTTGAATACAACGGAAAAGAAAGACACGCAGGATATTGATACAAAAATCAGGGAATCCAATCAGCAGAAGAAAGCCCTGGAGCAGGAAAAGGAAGAGCTTGAGGAAGATATTCAGGAGCTTGAGGAAAAGAAAGACAATATTGTAGAGTATATAGAGCAGCTTGACAGGAAATCGGAAAATCTGACAGAAAAAATAACGCAAAACAAACAGGACATTGCCCTGCAAAAGAAGAAGTTAAAAGCGATCCGCAAGGAAAAGAAGGCATCGGAAGCGCAGAAAAATAATCAGTATGACATTATGAAGAAACGCATAAAATATCTATACGAGAATGGAACAGACAGCTATTTTCAGCTGTTGTTTGGAGCAGACAGTCTGTCTGAGTTTTTTAACCGTTCGGAGTATATCAGCAAAATCAGTGAGTATGACAGCAATATGCTGAATAATTACCAGAAGACCTGTCAGGAGCTGGAAGAGGCAGAGACGGAGCTTCGCACCGGGCTTTCTGAGTTAGAGGCACTTCGGGCCAGTCTCAAATTGAAAAAAGAGTCTTTGGAGCTTCTCGGCGACAAAAAAACACAGGAAATGGAAGAATACCAGACATTATTGCAGGATAAATCTGCGGCGGCAGATGAAACGGAGAATGCAATTCAGGAGCAGGAGGATGCGCTGGAGGAGCTTTTGGAACAGCAGCGTGCTCAGCAGGAAGAGAAGGAGAAGAAAGCGTCCGATTCGAAAGCGTCTGCGCAGGATTCAGAGAATACAACGCAGTCAGACAGCCAGACGAACCAGGATTCTTCGGAGAATACAGCGCAGTCAGACAGTCAGACGGAGCAGAGCTCTTCAGACGATACATCGCAAACCACTTCATCGCAGGGATATGTTTGGCCGCTTGCCGTATCGGGAACCATTACTTCTTATTTTGGATACCGGGTGGCGCCTACAGAGGGGGCAAGTACATATCATAAGGGCATTGATATTTCTGTGCCGACTGGCACGAAGGTGCTTGCAACGAAAGCAGGGACAGTTGTCACGGCATCCTATTCGGCATCAGCAGGAAATTATGTCGCAATTTCCCATGGCAATGGAGTTTATTCGTATTATATGCATTGTTCTGCGCTTAGCGTCAGCAGCGGCAAGAAGGTTTCAGCAGGGCAGCAGATTGCGCTGTCTGGAAATACAGGGATTTCCACCGGGCCGCATTTGCATTTTGCCATTTACGCAGGAGGTACCTACGTAAATCCGTTAAACTATGTGTCGCAGTAATCAGAGTATTGGAGGCTAGATATGAAAGAAAATAAATATTTAAGAGGTTTTGTGCTGGGGGTGTCCTGTTGTCTTTTGGGCGTTGTTGTTATGTTATTTGCAATGGGCAATGCCGGCGTGCTGGATGTTTCGAAGATGCTTGGAAATACTTCTACGGAACGGGAAGAGTTAAAGCAGGAGATTGCTCAGAAAATCGAGGTGCTGGAAAAATATATTGACCAGTATTATCTGGATGAAATTGATGATGAGAAGATGGCAGATGAGATATACAAAGGGGTTATTGCCGGTCTGGGAGATGACTATGCTGCCTATTATACAGAAGAAGAATATATAGAGATTATGGAAAAAACCAATGGAACATATTGCGGAATTGGCGCATACATTTCTTCGGATGCTTCGACCGGCGTTGTTACTATTGTCAACCCCATGAAGAACAGTCCGGCAGAAAAGGCTGGAGTAAAAGCGGGCGATATCATTTATGCCGTGGATGATGAAGAGGTTACCGGAATGGAGATTTCTAAGGTGCAGGCTCTGGTCAAAGGGGAGGAAGGTTCGAAGGTGAAGCTTACCATTATCCGGGACAATGAACAGATGGAATTAACGGTCACCCGTGCGGAAATAGAAGAGGACACAGTTAGTTACCAGATGCTTGGAGAGGATATTGGCTATATTCAGGTGAGCAGCTTTGAGCAGGTGACGCCAAAGCAGTTTGAAAAGGCAATCAAGCAGTTAGAGAAAAAGGGCGAAAAGGCACTGATTATTGATTTGAGGAATAATGGCGGCGGGCTTTTGGACTCTGCGGTGGAGATGCTGGATACGATGCTCCCGGAGGGCGTTGTGGTGTACAGTATGGACAAATCGGGTGAAAAGCAGAATTATTATGCAGAGGATGATGATTGCTTTGAAAAACCGGTAGCTATTTTGGTCAATGAAAACAGTGCCAGTGCATCCGAGGTCTTTTGCGGCGCGATGCAGGATGAGGAGGCAGCGGTGCTGGTGGGCACGCAGACCTTCGGCAAAGGAATTGTACAGGGAATTTTTGCACTGAGCGATGGTTCTGCGGTTAAAATGACAACGGCAAAATATTATACCCCAAAAGGACGCGACATTCATGGAACCGGACTGACACCGGATGTAGAGGTTGCGTTAGAGGATAAGACGGAGGAGATTTCAGACGGCGGGATTAAGGTGGATAATCAGACAAAGGCGGCATACGATTATCTGTCAGACGAGATAGAATAAAAAGACAAAGGCGGCATGCGATTATCTGTCAGATGAGATAGAATAAAAAAGAAAAAAGCAGTAAATTTAGTAAAGTGTGACATCTAAATCAGGACATTTTTACAATGATTTTACACAAATTAAAACTGGTTTATATATTCTCGGTTTATATTGTAAATGATCTGGTGCAGAAAAATAATATTTAATGTGCCGGAACAGAGTTGTTTATAATTGATCCGGATTTGCGCGTCTGTATTGCTTTCGGCAAATTCGGTGAATCACAAAGCAATGCAGAAATGAGGAGAATATGAACCGAAAAACCAGAAAATTAAGCTTGAAAACAAAAATATTACTCGTGACAAGCGGAACAATCATTGCGCTTGTCGTCATACTTGGTATCAATTTTTATGACCGGATAAAAACAGATATGATACAGATGGGCGTGGAGCAGGCGAAGTCGAGTGCGAATAATGCAGTCGGGCAGATTGATCAGGAAAAGGTTTCAGAGCTGAGGCCCGGTGATGAGACAACAGCGGCGTATCAGGAAAATGAGCTGCTGCTGGGAAAAGTGAAAAGTTATTGTAACATTGCATATCTATATACGCTGTATACAGATGGCGATCAGATTTATTATGGGATCGACACGGAGGACGGACAGGATAAGGCAGCCATAGGTGATGTTTATTCTGTTGCAACTTATGATAGCTTAGAAAGGGTGTTTTCCGGGAAAACATATGTGCAGGATTATATTAATACGACAGATAAGGGAGAGCTAATTACGGTATATGCGCCGATTGTCAATGGAAGTGGCCAGGTTACAGCAGTTTTGGCAAGTGATTATGATGCCTCTGCGATTGTGCAGAGCATGCGGACTGCAAAACGGCAGATTATACAAATTGGACTGGTAGCGATCATTTTAGTGCTGATTCTGCAAAATATCGTTATTACCAGAGCCACAAAAAGCATACGGATTGTGAATCAAAAGCTGTATGAGCTGGTACATACGGATGGGGATCTTACAAAGACTCTTGACGTGAGGACGGGTGATGAGATGGAGCAGCTTGCGGAAAGTGTGAATGAGCTGCTGACACACATTCATGAAATCATGGTTAGCATTTCGAAGGATTCAGGGCGTTTAAACCGTTCGTCGGAAACAGTTGCCGACAGCCTGCAGAGCGTAGAAAAAAACAGTATTGCCGTATCTTCTACTCTGGAGGAAATGGGAGCAGGAATGGAACAGACAACAGCATCTTTGGAACAGATAAGCGAATCGGTTTCGGATGCCTATGAGAATATTGCAGAAATAACAAAAGAAACATGTGAGGGTAATCATTTTACAGAAGAAATACAAAATAAAGCAGAAACAATTTATGTCTCTGCAAAAAAAGAAAAAGAAGATGCCAAAAAGCAGTCTTATGAAATGATTGATTCGGTGAATCAGAAAATTACAGAGTCCAGAAGTGTTGAGGAGATCACACTGCTGACAGAAAAAATCCTGGAAATTACATCGCAAACTCAGCTGCTGTCGCTTAATGCAAGCATTGAAGCTGCCAGAGCGGGTGAGGCAGGAAAAGGATTTTCTGTGGTTGCAGACGGTATCGGAAAACTTGCTGCGGATTCTGCGGAAGCGGCGACAAAGATCAGACAGGTAAGTGATGTGGTAGTTTGCTCGGTGGATTCACTGGCAGATGAAGCAGAAAAAATGATTCGTTTTATGGAAGAAATTGCCATGAAAGGATTTAGTGAGTTGCTTTCCATGGCTGAAGAATATAATGGAGATGCTAAAAATATCCATTGTATGATGGATAGGCTGGCGCACAGCTCTGAGTGTATAAAGGATGCTATGAATACGATTCAGACAGGAATGTCTGAAGTGGACATTGCGGTGGAGGAGAATACGAAGGGAATCCTTCATATATCGGAGAATACGGTGGAGCTTTCCACGAGTATACGTAACATTGAGGCGACAGCGGATGTAAACAGAGATGTTGCGGAACAGCTGCAGAAAGAAGTGAATAAATTCAAATTAGCGCTGGAGGAAACCCAGGAAGAGGACGGAAGGCAGCAGCAGGTGCTTACCAGGAATCTTTGTCCTGAACATGTTTAATAAACGATTCACAGCTCATCTGAATTTACTGACAGAATCGTTGTGCCTGTATGCAGCGAATAAACTGTCCCAAGTTTTATTTTCGCCGTACTGCATAGATACTGAACGGTTTGTACAGACTACCGGATAGAATGAGGAGAGGAGGTAGTTTATGGACAGGCTGAATATGCAGGAAAGCTTGATGGAGCTGCCGGGAGGACCGAACTTCCCGGCGGATACTGACATCAAAAAACTGGAAAATATTTCAGATTTGACAGGGGAGCAGCGGCGGAAACTGGAGACAGAGTGCAAGCTTGCACAAACGGAAGATGAAATGAGCCAGCTAGTTGACCGGATTGCGGGCAATAGCTTTCAGGGCTGATAAAAATAAAAAAGGTATTGCAATCTATAAAGAATAATGGTATATTGTACTTGATCATATGAATGATTGTTCATATGATCAAGTAATCTGAAAACTTTTTTCAAATTGCGCTTTGGAATGAAGCGGACTCAGAGCAAAATAAAACGCTGTACCTGGATGAGCCAGAAGGGATGCGACGTTTCTGTTTGTTCTGGATTGGAGGATGTTTATGAGGGAAAAATATACCATAACCGGTCTTGACTGTGCAAATTGCGCAGCGAAGCTAGAGAGCAAAATGAATGAAATTCCAGAGGTTAATGAAGTGGTATTGACCTTTGCCACACAGCAGCTGCTGGTCGATGCGGATGATCTGGAGGCAGCGATCCCCGCCCTGCAGAAGCTGGCGGACAGGGCAGAACCCGGAACGAAGATTGAAAAGCTGACACGGAGACGTTCTGCTTCTGCAGAAAAAAGATGCTGCGGACATCATCACGAGCATGAGCATGAACACGGTGAAGCTTGCAGCTGCGGACATCATCACGAGTATGAGCATGAACACGGTGAAGCCTGCGGCTGCGGACATCATCATGGGCATGGACACGAGCATGAGCATGAACACGGTGAAGCCTGTGGCTGCGGACATCATCATGAGCATGACCACAGCCATGGGCATACACCCTGGTATAAAAATGGGGAAGTGGTTTCCCTGCTGGCTGGAGCGCTTCTATTTGCCGCAGCGGAAATCACCGCACATCTTCTGGCGGATTCCTTTATCGTTTCAAGGGTCCTGTTTGTAATCGCATATGTGATTCTGGGCGGTGAAATTGTGCTGACAGCGGTAAAAAATCTTTTTCGGGGAAAGGTGTTTGATGAAAATTTCCTGATGAGTATTGCGACAATCGGGGCATTTATCGTTGGAGAATTTGCAGAGGCTGTCGGCGTAATGCTGTTTTACCGGATTGGCGAGCTGTTTGAAAATATTGCGGTCAACAGAAGCAGAAAGCAGATTATGGATGCAGTTGATATGCGTCCGGAAGTGGTGCGTCTACTGAAGGACGGCGGAATTATCGAGGCAGACCCGGAAGATGTTAAAATTGGCGATCAGATTGAGATTCGTCCGGGGGACAGGATTCCTTTAGATGGGATTGTGATTCGGGGCGAGAGCCGCATTGATACATCGGCAGTGACAGGAGAGCCTGTTCCGGTCGCTGTCCGCCCGGGAAATCAGGTGATGTCCGGCTGCGTCAATACTTCAGGTGTTCTCTATCTGCGAGTTGAAAAATTATTAGAGGATTCCATGGTGACCCGCATATTGGAAGCGGTAGAGAATGCGGCGGCTGCCAAACCGAAAATGGACCGCTTTATTACAAAGTTTGCAAGAATATATACTCCATTTGTTGTCCTGCTGGCACTGTGTACTGCGCTGATTCCGCCGTTCATCAGCGGGAACTGGTCTCACTGGATTTACACGGCATTGTCCTTTCTGATTATCAGCTGCCCGTGTGCATTGGTTCTAAGCGTTCCGCTGGCATTTTTTGCCGGGATTGGAGCCGGGTCCGGGAAAGGAATCTTATTTAAAGGCGGCGCGTCACTGGAAATGCTGGCGGATATAAAAACCGTTGTTATGGATAAAACAGGAACCATAACAGAAGGAAGCTTTTGCGTTGAATCCGTGGAAGCGGCCGCAGGCCTGGATGCAGAAGCGGTCCTAAGACTGGCTGCAGCCGCAGAAAGCGTATCCACGCATCCGATCGCGGCCAGTATACGGGAGGCAGCACAGGAAAGAGGGGCTGCCGGCAGTGCGCCGGATTCGGCCGAAGAAATTTCCGGCGAGGGCATGAAAGCGGAGCTGGATGGCATACAGATTTTGTGCGGCAATCAATCTCTTTTATCACAGTATGGAATTGTCATTCCGGAGCGGGAGCTGCAGGAGAGCGGCACAGAGGTCTTTTTGGCGAAGGATGGCCTTTATGCAGGACGTATTGTGCTCGGCGATAAGCTGAAAGAGGATTCCAAAGAAGCGATTCAGGCTATGGAAAAGAAGGGGCTTTATACTGCGATGCTCACTGGAGATGCGCTTCGTAATGCCGAGGCGGTGCAGAAACAAACGGGAATCCATGAGATATTTGCACGCCAGATGCCGGAAGATAAGCTGAAAAATTTACAGAAGCTTCGCCGGGAGCACGGCGCGGTTATGTTTATTGGAGATGGCATTAATGATGCGCCGGTGCTTGCCGGTGCAGATGTCGGTGCAGCGATGGGCAGCGGTGCAGATGCGGCGATTGAGGCGGCGGACGTTGTTTTTATGACTTCGCGTCTGACGGCGCTGGTGGAAAGCTATGAGATTGCCAGACACACAAAACGGATTGCCAGACAAAATGTCATTTTTGCCCTGGCAGTAAAAGCTGCGGTAATGGTTTTGGGATTATGCGGCATTGCGTCCATGTGGATGGCAGTCTTTGCGGATTCCGGCGTGGCAATGCTCTGTGTTTTAAATTCCATCCGCCTGCTCTATAAAAAATAACATTTGCCGTGGGGCGGACACCCTTGCAAATCCTCTGAAAAAGTATATAATGAGTAAAGTACAAAAAAGCAAAAGCAGGAGGAATCTGATGAGTAAAATTAGAACAAGGTTTGCACCCAGTCCGACGGGAAGAATGCATGTGGGGAATTTAAGAACTGCATTGTATGAATATCTTATTGCAAAGCATGAAAACGGTACTTTTGTACTGCGTATTGAGGACACAGACCAGAAGCGTTTTGTGCCGGAGGCGCTCGATATTATATATAATACCATGAAGCTGACCGGGCTTGTCCATGATGAGGGACCGGATAAGGACGGCGGTTACGGGCCATATGTACAGAGTGAGCGTATGGAGACCGGAGTTTATTTAGAATATGCAAAGAAGCTGATTGAAAAAGGCGAGGCGTATTATTGTTTTTGTACAAAGGAGCGTCTTGATTCGCTGCGTGCATCCGATCAGACAGAGGATGGCAAAGAAATTGCAAAATATGACAAGCACTGCCTCAGCCTTTCTAAGGAAGAGGTTGCAGAAAAGCTTGCCGCCGGCGTTCCATATGTCATTCGCCAGAACAACCCGACATCCGGAACGACAACTTTTCAGGACGCTATTTACGGTGAAATTACTGTAGAGAATGAAGAGCTGGATGATATGATTCTGATTAAAACAGATGGCTATCCAACCTATAATTTTGCGAATGTAGTGGATGATCATATGATGGAAATTACGCATGTTGTCCGCGGCAATGAATATCTTTCCTCTGCGCCGAAATATAACCGCCTGTATGAAGCGTTTGGCTGGCAGGTGCCGGAATATGTACATTGTCCGGTCATTACGGATGAGAACCATAAAAAGCTTTCCAAGCGCTGCGGACATGCATCGGTAGAGGATTTGCTGGAGCAGGGATTTTTACCGGAGGCTATTGTTAATTTCGTTGCACTGTTGGGCTGGAGCCCGGCAGACGATCGGGAAATTTTTTCGCTGAAAGAGCTGGAAGAGGTTTTTGACTATCACCATATCAGCAAATCGCCGGCAGTTTTTGATATCACAAAAGCGAAATGGATGAATGGGGAATATATTAAAGCAATGGATATGGACCGTTATCTGGAATACGCGCTGCCGGTCATTCAAAAGACTGTTACGAAGGACTATGATCTGGAAAAGATTGCTGCGCTGGTAAAGACGCGGATTGAAGTATTTCCGGATATCACGGAAAAGATTGACTTCTTTGACGAGCTGCCAGAGTATGACATTGCTATGTATACACACAAGAAAATGAAAACGAACCGTGAAAATTCCCTTGAGGTGTTAAAAGATATGCTGCCGCTGCTGGAGGCACAGGAGGATTATTCCATTCCGGCGCTGGAGGCGCTCTGCAAGGAATATATTGCAAAAAAGGAATTAAAGAATGGCCGTGTGCTCTGGCCATTGCGTACAGCGGTATCCGGAAAACAAATGACGCCGGGCGGAGCATATGAAATTATGGAAATCCTTGGAAAAGAAGAGTCTCTTAAGCGCATCCGGAAGGGGATTGAGCTGTTAGAGAATGCCTGACAGAAAGGAGAGTTACCTGCTTGCAGAAGCTAAATGAAGCGCAGCAGCGTGCTGTCACTCACGACAAAGGTCCTATGCTGGTGCTTGCCGGACCCGGGTCCGGCAAGACCAGGGTCATTACAGAACGCATTTCATATCTTATCAGGCAGAGGGGGATTGCCCCTGCCCATATCTTAGTTATTACCTTTACAAAGGCTGCGGCACTGGAAATGCGGCAGCGCTATCGGAAAATGCAGTCCGGAAATGTGAACGGGGTGCATTTTGGTACTTTTCATGCTATTTTTTTTATGATATTAAAATATTCCTTTCATTATCGTGCAGAAAATATTATACAGGATGCATTTAAACGGGATCTGTTGAAACGTTTTCTCCATGAAACAGATCTTGAGCTTCAGGATGAGAATGAATTTTTGGGTGACTTAGAGTCGGAGATCAGCCGCGTCAAGGGAGAGAGGATGGATCTTGCCCATTATTATTCGCCGTTGTGTTCCAATGAAGTGTTTCAGGAAATTTATTTGAAATATCAGCGGGAGCTGCAGCGCCGCCGCCTGATTGATTTTGATGATATGCTGGTGAAGTGCTGCGAATTGCTGCGGGATCAGCCGCAGATATGTAAAATGTGGCAAAAGCAGTTTCGTTATATTTTAATAGATGAATTTCAGGATATCTGTCAGGTGCAGTATGATGTGGTGCGTCTTTTGGCAGAGCCGGAAAATAATATATTTGTTGTGGGGGACGATGACCAGTCAATCTATGGTTTCCGGGGCGCAAAACCGGATATTATGAAACAGTTTTTGCGCGATTATTCAGCGGAGCAATGCGTTTTGGATATTAATTACCGCTGTGCAGGGCCGATCGTTGAGGCGGCAGGAAAACTGATTGCCTGCAATCATAACCGTTTGCCGAAAAAAATCCGTCCTGCATTACAGGCAGACGCAAGAGCGGCGGACACCTGTGTGGAAATACGGGAATTTCCACGCCTGTCAGAGGAAAATGAGACAATCCGCGGGAAGATACTTTGTTATCATGAGCAGGGGATACCATTTCGGGAAATGGCAGTGTTGTTTCGGACAAACACGCAGACAAGGGCACTGAGCGCGAAGCTTTTGGAAATGAACATCCCGTTTGTTTTAAAGGAACACGTGCCTAATTTATATGATCACTGGATTGCACAGGATATTCTGACTTATATCAGAGTGGCGCGGGGCAACCGGGAGCGTGAACAGGTACTCCGCATTATAAACCGCCCCAAGCGGTATGTTCACCGCAATGCGTTTACAGAGCCATATGTTGATTTGGAAGAATTAAAGGTTTTTTATGAAGATAAGGATTGGATGGTTGACCGGCTTGAAAAGCTGCAATATGATTTATCCATGCTTGCGAGGATGAAGCCGTATGCAGCGGTGAATTTTATTCGCAGGGGAATCGGTTATGATGAGTACATAAAGGAGTACGCAGAGTATCGGGGAATCCACCCGGATACCCTGTTTGAGGTTCTTGATGAGCTTCAGGAGGAAGCGGGAGGACAGGATTCTTTTGAAGCGTGGCAGGATTCCATTCGGGAATATAGGGAAGCGCTGCAAGAGCAGAAGAACAAAAAGTCCGGACCGCAGCAGAACAGGGAGCAGGAGGATGCAGTTATGCTGCTTACGATGCACGGTTCAAAGGGGTTAGAATATGAGTGTGTTTTTATTCCGGATGCCAATGAAGGCGTTGTCCCGCACAGTAAATCGGTGTTGTGTGCCGATATGGAGGAGGAACGCCGGATGTTTTATGTTGCCATGACACGGGCTAAGAGCCATCTGCATATTTATTATTTAAAAGAACGGTTTCACAAAGAAGTGGATATATCGCGTTTTGTCGAAGAGGCTACTTGTCCCTGTTTGCCTTGCGATACTCAGCCGGGCTTTGATTAACATATTTTTTGAATTTTGTATGAAAATAATCGACATTGCGGTAGCCTACGCGTTCTGCAATCTCATATACCTTGAGATCGGTGCTTTCCAGAAGCTTTTTTGACGCGTCAATCCGTACCTGGTCGACAAACATGTTAAAGCCAATGCCGACTTTTTTGGTGAAAATTTTTCCAAGATACGAACTGTTATACCCGAAAAGCGGCGCAAGTGTTTCCAGTTTAATATTATCCATATAATTGTGTTGGATATAGTGGATAATATCGTCTATTACGCTGCCGCTGGAGGGATTTCCGATCGCGCGCATAATCATTTCAAACTGTTCCGTAAAGAAGAGAATGATTTCATACAGGTAGTATTTTTCGCTGATCTGCCTGATAATATCAGCATTGCCCGGAAATGGAATGTTGGCATTGTGATATAAATGGGACAGCTTTTCTTTTATGGACAGATAGAGATCAGTCAAAAAAAGCTTCAGTTTAGCAATGTTGTCTGTTGAACAGTATAGCCGGTGTTCCAGCTCATTTAGTGTCTCTGCCACCTGATTTCTTTTTGCGGCCTGAATAAAGCCGATCAGCTTTTCACAGTATTCCTGCAGGATCTTATCATTAAATTCTACGGCTTCCTTGTCTGATATTTTTGGCAAATCCTGATATCCAATCGTATGCTGGCGGTGTTCGCAGAAAAATCTCCGCTGTAAAAGCCGCAGCGCTTCTTCATAGGAAATATGCACATCATTGATAGAATCCACAATTCTGCCATATGCAATAAAAAGTGAGTCGAGCGGAGAATTGGTCTGGGGTTTTTGTTCCCCTTCGTAATGTTCCAGAAAATGCTTAAATTTATTTAAAACAATAGTACCTTTTAACAATAGTATTTCATTGTTGTCCATGATAATGGTTTCATAGGAGCTGTTGTCCTCATTTGTTACGTTAAGAAGATCTGAAAAATGGTAGGGCATAGTGGTGGCGTGATGACTGTACTTTTCGTAAATGACAACCTGATATTTTTCGGCGTCCAGCCCAATATCCTGCAGATGCAGATTGTCGGTCTGAATGTTTCCGGATAATATATCATACAAAATCATTGCCCGGGCCCGGTCCTTGTAGTGGTCAAATGCCATCTGCTGACTTTTTTCTTTTGATAATGTCTGGGCAATTTCTTTGACGGTGCCTGCAAGCTCGTCTTCATCAATGGGTTTGGTCAGGAAATATTCAACTCCATAGCGAATTGCTGTCTGTGCGTATTTAAAATCAGAAAATCCACTTAAAATAATGATTTTTCCATGGTATCCTTTTTTGCGGCTTTCATTTACGACTTCCAGGCCGTTTCGCTTTGGCATGCGGATATCCAGCATGACAAGATCCGGCTTCTGCTCCAGAATAAAACGGAGCGCTTCTTCTCCGTTGGAGGCTTCTCCGATAATTTCAAATCCGAAGGTTTCCCATTCTATGATGCACTTTAACCCCTGGCGTATGATTAATTCATCGTCTGCAATCAATACAGTATTCATAATCTTCCCCATTCTGTTCTTAAAAAATTAAAATTAACATATTTTATTATAACGAAAAAAGAGAATAAATGCAAAGATATCCTGTGTTTTGTTACCTTTGCG
The DNA here is from genome assembly GCA_021200535.1 of Clostridiaceae bacterium. GTDB lineage: Bacteria > Bacillota > Clostridia > Lachnospirales > Lachnospiraceae > Butyribacter. The sequence continues at coordinate 20,821 of JAJQGL010000067.1, forward strand.
ATATGGTGGCTGCATTGAATTTTATTACTTTTTTATCGAATCTGATGATTCCTATTATTATTTTTTATATTATCGGATATGGCATTCTGAGCAAAACCAATATTTTTGACAGTTTTGTAAAAGGAGCGGAGGATGGTTTGAAGGTAGTGGTGGGAATCCTGCCGACGTTGATTGGGCTCTTAATCGCGATTGGCCTTATGCGGGAATCAGGTTTTTTGACCATGCTTGCGGAGGGGATTAAGCCCTTTGCGGAACGCCTGCACTTTCCGGCGGAGGTAGTACCGCTGGCATTGGTCAAAATGATTTCCTCTTCTGCTGCTTCCGGACTGCTTCTTGATCTTTTTAAGAGCTTCGGAACAGATTCGCGTGAAGGGTATCTGGCCTCCTTGCTAATGTGCTGTTCTGAAACAATTTTTTATACGATTTCTGTGTATTTTCTTGCAACTAAGGATGGGGCTCACAAGGCGGTCACAGGAATGCGCTGGCTGCTTGCCGGAGCGCTGATCTGCACTTTTGCGGGCATCGTTGTCAGCGTACTCCTGACGGACTACCTGGTTGGGTGAGGGCGGCGCAGATGATGAGGCCCATTTTGGAGCGTTTCACACTAAAGTGCTATAATAGTTCTGTAGCGGTTGTTGTAATTATTATTTTAAGCCGATTAATGTTTTTTTGGGGGATTATTATGTGAAAGGGAATGAAATATGGATTGTTTGGGATGATGCCTGTTATAATCACATGATTATGGCAACAGACGTAGATAATTCAAAAGAAATTTTGATGAAAATGGCAGAAAGTCTTTATAAATAGGTATAAAAACGCTATTTGAAAAAAATTAAAAATTTTTGTCAGGTTTTCCTCTTTTGCTTCGTTATAGTTATTAGTAAAGAAGTAAAGGAGTTATACATTATGAGATGAAAACACGATTGTCTATATATCAGTATAATAGTGCGTTTAATGTTGATGTGTCTACAAATTGTGAGGTGACTAATTCATAGTATGAAAAGAAATATTAAATATTTTATGATTATATTAGTTGGTATTGCTGTGATTTGTTTTACTTTGCATCAGAAAGAAAAATCTTATAATTTAAAAAAAATTACTGCAATAATATTGACAAAGCTATATTAGCAGGCGAAAAGTATTCCTATGAATTGAGCGATGCAAATAGGATTGAGTTCATCAAATCATTAAAGAATTTAGTTGTTATGTATGCTGAGATAAGGGATCGTGAAAATGGTGATAAGGCATATAATGCAAAATTGATATGTGATTTTTTATCTTCTTCTTATGATATTTTAGAAATCGATAAAAATCAAATTAGTCAATTAGATGATTTGCTAGATGGTTTACATATGCTTAAATTAGATGTTTTTGATGAATCGGGCAGAGCAAATGACTGTATTTTAGATTTTGTAAAAGCAAATTCATAGCAGGAACAGGCGTTGCGCACCGAAAAATTGCGTTAATAGAAGATTTTTTTTGTGCAGACGGAGATTTTAGTTTTTGCCAGAAATTTTAGTTTTTGCAAGATATATTGATTAAGATAAGAGATAGATACAATATTATGTATCAAAGAAAGATAGGAGGCGCTTGCAATGAAAACAAAATCCGGATTGCATTTTGTTATTGATTAAAGTTGAGAACTAATGATTTGTCGTTTTTTGAATATATTGTTTCCTAAAAATTGTTTCTCAATCATCGTTTTCGTGTGGCATTACAGACAGCGGAACTGTATTAGCGGGTTCTATGTCAAACTTACCAGGGATTGAGACATATAGCATTATTGGGACAGATGATAGATGGAAAATCACAAATACCAATCAATATCCATATACAACAATTGCTAGGATTACTGTAGAATATCAAGATGGTTCAGCAGCTTGTGGTGCAGGTGCAATGATTAATAGTCGTTTATTGGCAACGGCTGGACATGTTTTGTTGTGGTCAAGCTTTTTTGTAACACTTTGACCCAATTTTTTCAGAGGGACTAT
>JAJQGL010000001.1 GCA_021200535.1 Clostridiaceae bacterium
AGATGTGTATCAGAGAGAGGGGTGTTGTGGATAATCTACTGGGCCGGAAAGATGTTCGGCTGGTTTTAACAGGCTGCACTGGGCTTTTCGCGGAAAGAGAGAGATTCTCTCAATAAAAGATTTGGTTTACTCTTCAAAATTTTTTATTAATATGTTAATATTGATAAGCGGATGGCATATGATATTTTTGCCGCTGCATGGATTCTTTGAATTGGTGGGGTTTGGAGAGTTTTTGCTGTATCTTGCAGGAGTTGTCACGCGAAAAGGAGGAATACAAATGTTTGAGAAACAGGAATGGGATGGCTTTGAAGGAAGACTTTGGAAAGAAGAAATTAATGTCAGACAGTTTATTCAGGACAACTATGAACCATATGACGGAGATGAATCCTTTCTTGCCGGGCCGACAGAGGCAACTGATCAGCTGTGGGATGCGCTTCAGAAGCTGCAGAAGGAAGAGCGGGCTAAGGGGGGCGTTCTGGATATGGATACGGAGATCGTATCTTCGCTGATTTCCCATGGACCGGGATATATAGATGAATCCTTAAAGGATTTGGAGCAGATTGTCGGGCTACAGACGGATAAGCCGCTAAAGCGTGCGTTCATGCCATATGGCGGAATAAAAATGGCAGAACAGGCATGTGAGACCTACGGATATAAGGTGAATCCGGAGCTGCATAAGATTTTTACACAATATCACAAAACACACAATGCAGCGGTGTTTGACGCATATACGCCAGAGATGAAAAAGGCGCGCCACAGCAAGATTATTACCGGGCTGCCGGATACGTATGGGCGCGGCCGCATTGTGGGCGATTACCGGAGGATTGCGCTGTATGGTATTGATCTGCTGATTGAGGAAAAACAAAAGGATTTGGAGAAATGCGGAAGCGGAAGCATGAAAGGAGAAGTGATCCGCCTTCGTGAAGAAATTGCGGAACAGATCCGTTCATTGCATGGCATTAAGGAAATGGCTGGTATTTATGGCTGCGATATTTCCCAGCCGGCCGCTACGGCGAAAGAGGCAGTACAATGGCTCTATTTCGGGTATCTTGCCGCGGTTAAGACACAGAATGGCGCGGCAATGAGCATTGGCCGTATCTCTACATTTCTGGATATTTTTATTGAACGCGATAGGAAAAAGGGAATATTGACAGAAGAAGAGGCGCAGGAGCTGATTGACCATATGACAATGAAGCTGCGTATGGTGAAATTTGCGAGAATCCCTTCTTACAACCAGCTTTTCTCCGGCGATCCGGTATGGGCAACGCTGGAAGTGGGCGGCACAGGGGTGGACGGACGCTCCATGGTTACCAAGAGCGATTACCGTTTCCTGCACACGCTGGAAAATATGGGACCTGCACCGGAGCCGAACCTGACGGTGCTTTATAGCTCCCGTCTGCCGGAAAATTTCAAAAGGTATGCGTCTAAAATATCAATCCTCACAAGCTCTGTACAGTATGAGAATGATGATGTGATGAAGCCGGTATGGGGAGATGACTATTCGATCTGCTGCTGTGTATCTGCAACGCAGACCGGAAAGGAAATGCAGTTCTTTGGCGCCAGGGCAAATCTTGCAAAGTGTCTGCTCTATGCAATTAACGGCGGCATTGATGAGAAAACCGGTGAACAGGTCGGACCAAAATACAGACCGATTACCTCAGATGTTTTAGACTATGATGAGGTAATGGAACGATATGACGCAATGATGGACTGGCTGGCAGATCTGTATGTCAATACATTGAATCTGATTCAGTATATGCATGATAAATATTATTATGAGGCTGCTGAGCTTGCCTTGATGGATACAGATCTGAAGCGTACATTTGCGACGGGAATTGCAGGCTTTTCCCATGTCATTGACTCGCTGAGCGCAATTAAATATGCGAAAGTGAAAGTGATTCGGGATGAGAATGGCATTGCAAAGGAATATGAGGTTGAGGGCGATTTTCCGAGATATGGAAATGATGATGACAGAGCGGATAATATTGGCGTATGGCTGCTTCGGACTTTTATGGATAAGATTAACAAGCATCATACCTACAGACGTTCTGAGGCAACAACCTCTATCCTGACGATTACTTCCAATGTCGTTTATGGAAAGGCGACAGGCGCGATGCCGGACGGCCGTAAAGCAGGAGAACCGCTGGCTCCGGGCGCAAACCCAAGCTACGGTGCAGAACAGAATGGTTTGCTGGCTTCCCTGAATTCTCTGACAAAGCTTCCGTATGAGTGGGCGCTAGACGGCATTTCCAATACACAGACAATCAATCCGGGCGCATTGGGGAATGAAGAGCAGGAGCGGATTGGTAATTTGGTTCAGGTTATGGACGGATACTTTGATCAGGGAGCGCATCATCTGAATGTGAATGTGTTTGGAAAAGAGAAGCTGATTGATGCGATGGAGCATCCGGAAAAAGAAGAGTATGCAAACTTTACGATTCGTGTTTCCGGTTATGCGGTTAAGTTTATTGATCTGACGAGAGAGCAGCAGCTGGATGTCATTGCAAGAACCTGTCATGAAACCATGTAGATAAAGGAATGCAGTGCATTTTATTCCGGAGGAAAGCGGAGAGATCTGTTTTCCTCCCTCTTTTGTTTATCGATTATGACGCTTGGAAATGGAGGAAAAATGGAGCAAAAAATTACCGGGATGATTCATTCAACAGAAAGTTTTGGCTCGGCAGACGGTCCGGGGGTGCGTTATATTGTTTTTTTGCAGGGCTGCAATATGCGGTGCAAATATTGCCATAATCCGGATACGTGGGCGCGCACGGGCGGGACAGAAAAAACACCGGAGGAGGTTTTGTCAGCAGCGCTTCGCTATCGGAAATACTGGGGAAAAAATGGCGGAATTACCGTTAGCGGAGGGGAGGCGCTGCTGCAGATTGCCTTTGTCACAGAGCTGTTCCGGCTGGCAAAGGAGCAAGGCGTGCACACGACACTGGACACTTCCGGGAATCCTTTTACGGAGGAACAGCCTTTTTATGGCAGGTTTGAGAAATTGATGCAGTATACGGATCTTTTTCTGCTTGATATTAAGCAGATCGACGCAGGTGCGCACAAGGCGCTGACCGGACAGGACAATTCAAACATTCTTGCGATGGCAAAATGCCTTTCGGCGCACCGGAAGGATATGTGGATCCGCCATGTACTGGTGCCGGGATACACAGATTCCTATGAGCAGCTTACCGGGCTAAAAAGGTTTATTGATACGCTGGGAACTGTCCGCCGCGTGGAAATTCTTCCATATCATACGCTTGGCGTTTTTAAATGGAAGGAGCTGGGGCTTTCGTATGCGTTGGACGGAGTGGAGCCGCCCACAAAGGAACAGATCGATCGTGCAAGAAATATTCTGGGGCTGGAGCCGTAACATGGGCTGGCTGCTTTGGAAAAAAGATTATGCGGCGGATAGAAAAATGCAGGAGTTCCATTCAGAAAACTATTGCCTGCGGGAAAAGATAATATTATAATAATACCATACGAAAAAAAGCTGGAATAAAAGAACAGTATAATGTTTAAGGGGGAATTTTTTATGAAGAAAAAAAGAGTAAGTATCTTTGTGAAGCTGATGGTGCCGATCTTCCTTTTGGGTTTAGTAGGGCTGATCGGTTCTATTATGGGTGTGGTTTCTGTAAAGAGTGTTCATACGGCCAGCCAGGAGGTGTCAGGCGATGGCATTGAAACCATTAACGAAATTAATACCATCAGCGTGAATTTTGAAAAGATGCAAAAGATGGTGCTTGCCCTTTGCGCTGATCCGGAAAATGACGAGCTAAAGGCTGCAGTAGATGAGTCAATTGCTGCCTACGATGAGGAAATGTTAGCATGCGAGGAAACGCTGCGCCAGAAAAAGGAATTATTTTCAGATGAGGACGAAGAGCTGTTAAATACAACGTTTGATGCGATAGAAGAGGCAAAGGAAGAGATGACAGGGCTTATGGAGCTTGCGGTTGATGACCGTTTTACTGCATTTGCCAATGCGAATACATATATGGCGGAATGGGCGACCAACGTGGGAGACAGCTTACAAACCCTGTCCGATCATAATGATCAGCGAATCGAGAAGCTGGTTGCAAATCAAAAAAACGTCGTATCAGTTTAACAGGAGGGCTGCAATGGCAGTATGCGCTATTCTGGTTATCCTGTTTGTCGGTGTGATTGGGATAGTATATGCATTTGTGATTAAGCCGCTGCGCAGGCAGCAGAGCCAGTTAGAGTCAGTGATTGAGGACATCCATAATGGACAGGGCGACCTGACCAGGAGACTGGAGGTTAAGAGCAACGATGAGATTGGCGCTTCTTCTCAGGGAATCAATAATTTTATTGAGACTCTGCAGGGAATCATGTCAAAGATTATTGCAAATTCCAATGTGCTGGATCGTGTCGTTGGAAATGTTGCATCCAGCGTTACTGCATCGAATGACAGTGCCAGTGACATCTCTGCCATTATGGAAGAGCTTTCTGCTACCATGGAGGAGGTTTCCGCTACGACAAACAATGTCACGGAAAACACCGTCTCTGCCAGTGACAAGGTGAAACATATTGCAGAGCAGACGGAAAAGATTACAACCTATGCACAGAATATGAAGAAACGTGCATTACAGCTTGAAGAGACTGCCGAGGAGAGCAGGACGCACACAACAGAAATGATTGGCGACATTACGGAAGAGATGAAGGTTGCTCTGGAAAACAGTAAGAGTGTAGAGCAGATTGAACATCTGACTGGCGAAATCCTAAACATTTCAGGACAGACAAATCTTTTGGCATTAAATGCATCCATAGAAGCGGCGAGGGCAGGAGAAGCAGGCAAGGGATTTGCGGTTGTTGCAGATGAGATCAGGCAGCTGGCGGATTCGAGCCGTGAAACGGCAAATAATATCCAGAAAATCAACGAGATGGTTGTTGCGGCAGTGCGCAGGCTGATTGATTCTTCTGAAAAGCTTGTGGCATATATCAATGAAAATGTTCTTTCTGATTACGAATCCTTTGTCATGGGAGGGCAGCAGTACAATCAGGATGCGACATATATTGATGAGACAATGTTGAAATATTCGAAGGATACAAAGGATATCATGAATAATATGATTGAAATGACAGATGCTGTTGAGGGAATCCGCCGTGCGATTGAGGAAAGCGCTACCGGGGTGACAGATGCAGCGGTTAATGTCGATTCCCTGGTACAGTCAATTACAGATGTCAACGGCCAGATGCAGGAGAATAGCACAGTTGCAAAAACCCTGAAAGCAGAGTCGGAAAATTTTGTAAACGTGTAAAAAGGGAAAGGAAAATGTGTTTGGAATTGGCGGGAATGGTTCCCGCCAATTTTCTTGGCGAAGGGGGATCAGTATGATATTGCGCTATCCGGATTATTATGAAAAATTTGCATGTATTGCAGATGCCTGCGAAGATACCTGCTGTGCAGGGTGGGAAATTGACCTTGATGATTCGACTTATGAATATTACATGCAGCTTCCGGGTCGGTTTGGGGATCATATCCGCAGCTGCATAAAGGAATATGGGGACAGTGAGGATGGGCGGTATGAAAAACATGGGTTTTATTTGCGGGAGGGGAAGCGCTGCCCGTTTTTAAATGAAAAAAATCTGTGTGATATTATTTTGCAGCTGGGCGAGGATGCAATTAGCTATGTCTGTACGCATACACCCAGAAATTATCTGGAATATGGCAATGCCAGAGAGATTTCAATTAGCCCCGGATGCGGGGAAGCAGGAAGATGGATATTAGGAAACAGGGATAAACAACGGTTTGTTGAGAAAGAGATAAACGATTCCCTGGACTTTGAGGAGGATGCGAAGGACTTAAAGATTGCAGAGGCGGTCAGGGCGGCGAGAGACTATAGCATCGAATTGCTGCAGGACAGAACCCGCGGGATTCCTGAGAGAGTCTGTGCATTTCTGCGTTATGCGAAACAGATTCAGGAGCGCTTTAATTACGAAACATTTTGTACAGAGCCTGATCCGGAGCAAGAGCTGTCTGTTTTCTCTCCTGCAAAGAAAGAGGGACAGTTTGCACTTTTCCGGCAGCGTATGCAGTCGTTTTCCGGTTTGGAAAGCATCAATGAGGAATGGCAGAATTACCTGGATGGGATTCGCCATCTGTTTTTTGATCTGCCGGACGGCGCTTTGCGATATCAGGAAAAGCTTGTTCAATTTATGGAATATATTTCGCAGGAGGATAGAGAATATGAATACGAACAAATTTTAGTATACTATGCATTCCTTTTGCTGGCACGCAGCGTAGACGATCTGAATTTCTGGGGGAGGGCACAGCTGGTAGCTGCAAGCTTTCTGATGATCCGGGATATGGGCATGACACGTTTTGTCTATCAGGACGGTGTTTTTTTGAAGGAAGATCAGGTAGACGTACTGCGGATTTATGCAAAGGAAGTGGAGCATTCACAGGAAAATCTGGATTACCTGGAGGAAGAGTTTTTGTTTGAAGAGGTATACCGGTTAGAAGAGCTTTGCAGCCAGGCTGTTTTTTGACGGTGCCGCAATACTGGTCTGCGGCGGTGCAATATCAGGTTACAAAGAAAAAATAGAACTGTGCTGTCCCGGAAAAGGGCGTGCAGAAATGGAGGAATTTATGTTTTATATCGGAAATCATTTATCCGCATCAAAGGGGTATGCGGCAATGGGGAAGCAGGAGGAGAAGCTGGGAGGAAATACGTTTGCGTTTTTTACAAGAAATCCGAGGGGCGGCAAAGCGAAAGCGATTGATCAGAAAGACGTGGATAAATACCTTGCGTTTGAAGAGGAATATCAGATGGGCACTCTGGTTGCCCATGCGCCTTACACCATGAATTTATGTGCGGCAAAAGAGGATATCCGAAAATTTTCGATCGAGATGATTGCGGATGATATAAAGCGGATGGAATATCTGCCGGGCAATTACTATAATTTTCATCCGGGTTCCCATGTGGGACAGGGGGCGGAAACTGGCATTGCTTTGATTGCGGAGGCATTAAATGCTGCACTGCTGCCGGAGCAGTCAACAACCCTGCTTCTGGAAACCATGGCGGGAAAGGGCAGTGAGATCGGGCGGAGCTTTGAGGAGCTTCGGGAAATTATAGACCGGGTTACGCGGAATGAAAAACTTGGCGTTTGCTTTGATACCTGCCATGTATGGGACGCCGGTTATGATATTGTCAATGATCTGGATGGGGTTCTGGCGGAATTTGACCGGGTGATTGGATTAGACCGGTTAAAGGCCGTTCACATTAACGATAGCATGAATGTGTGCGGCTCCCATAAGGACCGCCATCAAAAGCTGGGGCAGGGAGAAATCGGGCAGGAGGCACTCCGGCGTGTGACGCTTCACCCAGCGCTGGCGGGCAAGCCATTTATATTGGAGACGCCGAATGATGATGCGGGTTATGCAAGGGAGATAGCAATGGTTAAGGAATGGACCGCAAATTGTTAATGCACAGGGAAAGGATATCGTTATGAGAATACCGGAATTTATAGATCAGACAGGCTGTCTGGGATTGGTAGCGCCTTCTTATGGCTGCAATATTGAGCCATATAAAACAGCATTTCAAAATGCACAGAAGAAATGGAAGGAAATGGGATTTTCACTGGATTTGGGACCGAACTGCTATGCGGGCAGCGGAATTGGAATCAGCAATACACCGCAAAAATGTGCCGGGGAAATCAATAGTTACTTTTCCAAAGCGGGTGTGGATGCGCTGATTTCCTGCGGTGGCGGGGAGCTGATGTGTGAAATACTGGATTATGTGGATTTTGGGAAGCTGGCAGAAGAAGAGCCGAAGTGGTTTATGGGGTATTCAGACAATACAAACCTCACCTTTCTTTTGGCAACGCTGTGTGACACGGCCGCAGTTTACGGGCCGTGCGCCGCAGCATTTGGGATGGAGCCATGGCATAGCTCGCTGCAGGATGCAATGGATCTTCTGATGGGAAAAAAGGACCGGTTTGAAAATTATTCTCTCTGGGAGAAAACATCACTTAAGGATGAAGCGCATCCTCTGGAGCCGTATCATGTAACAGAAAAAACAGTTATCCGACGTTTCCCTGATCAGGATGTTGTGCTGGAGGGCAGGCTTTTGGGCGGCTGCCTTGACTGTCTTCGAAACCTGGCAGGGTCAGAATATGACCGCACAAAAGCATTTGCCAGGAAGTACCGCTCTGACGGAATCATCTGGTATCTGGAGGCATGTGACCTGAATATAATGGATATTCGCCGGGCTGTGTGGCAGCTGCAGCATGCAGGCTGGTTTGACCATGCAGAGGGATTTCTGATTGGAAGGCCAATGTGCTTTGGACAGGAAATGTTTGGGCTGGATCAGTACAGGGCAGTGACAGATTTGTTGTCGTGCTATCATGTTCCTGTTTTGATGGATTTGGACATTGGACACCTTGCCCCTATGATGCCGCTGGTAAATGGCGCCTGCGCGCGTGTAGTATCGGAGGGAGAGCATCTATCCATCCAGTATGATTTTAAAAATTAATTTAACCTTAAAAAGGAGAATATTTCTTGCATATTTTATCCGGTTCGTTGTATCTTAGTATAGTGCATTTAAAAAACACAGAAGTTTATAAAGAATTGTCCCGCAGCTGTGCCGCCCGGCGGGGCAGATACAAGCCCGACTGGCGCATAGGGTTTGCTCAGAAATGAGGATTTTTATGACAATGGGAAAGAAGATGGATGGGGCGGCGCAGAAACGAGGATGATATGCCAAAATTTAGTGTTAAAAGGCCATTTGTTGTGCTTGTGGGCGTTGTTATGATTCTGGTGCTTGGTTATGTCAGCTTTACCAGGATGACAACGGATTTTCTGCCGAATATGAATATGCCGTATATGCTGGTAATTACTACATATCCGGGCGCTTCGCCGGAAAAGGTTGAGGCAGAGGTCAGTGAGGCGCTGGAAAATACGGTTGGTACGGTTAACGGTGTAGCCAATGTAACCAGTGTGTCATCCGAAAATTACAGTATGATTTCACTCGAATTTGAGGATGATACGGATATGGATGCTGCGATGGTTAAGGTGTCGTCGGCGGTGAACCAGACGGAGCTGCCGGACAATACCGGCACGCCGATGATTATGCAGATCTCGGCAGATATGATGTCAACCATGATGACCAGCGTGGATTGTGAGGGCAAAAGCGGCTATGAGCTATCCAAGTTTATTGAGGATAATATTGTTCCGGAGCTGGAACGTCAGGATGGAGTGGCAAGCGTTGATATCTCCGGTCTGGTAGAAAAGTCGATCGAAGTCCGTTTAAATCAGGATAAGATCGATGATGTCAATGCAAAGGTACTGGAAAAAGCAAATGATACGCTTGCCAAGGCACGCCGGAAGCTGGAAAAAGCTGAGGCGAAGCTGCAGGATGGGAAAGAGGAGCTTTCGAAGCAGAAGGAGGAGCTGCAGTCACAGCAGGATGAACAGTCCGGTGAACTGGCAAAGTACAGTAAGCTGATGAATGAAGCTATTGCGACGAAACAGGCGCAGACATCAGAGCTGACGAGCCTGCAGGCGAATCAGGCTGCATTGAAAGCAGAGAAGCAGGCGTATGAGGATAATGGTGTTGTCTCTTCCTACCAGCAGTTAAACCAGGGCTTTCATACGCTCCGAAAGAGCATGAAAGCGGGCGGCGAACTTTATCAGAGCACATATCAGGCGATTTATGACCAGATTCTGATAGCGGTTGTGCAGGCACAGATGGATGCTGCGGGAACAACGGTAACGGTCACATCGGATAATGTGGATACGTATCTTTCTGTAATTGCATCTTCTGGCGGAAGCGAGGCAGAGACAGCGATTACAGAGGAAGCGGCAAAACAGGCAAAGACACAGACAAAACAGCAGATGAGTGAAACGCTGCAAACGATTCCGTCCAGTGTCAGGGATGCAATACGGAATCCGGAAAAACTGACGGCATACAAAAGCCTGCTGAAGAGCCAGGGACAGACAAAAGCGGCGAAACAGATGACAAAGAAAAATCTGAAATCGCTCTACCAGATCAATGAAGTCCGGATTCCTCAGATTAAGACAGCGCTGGGAAATCTGAAAACAGAAATTGCAGTAGCAAAGAATGTTCTTGCAGAGGTCGAAAAGGCAATTCAGTCAGCGGAAGATAAGTATGAAGAAGTAGAGCAGGGAAAGATAACTGCCGCAGCGGCGTTTGGAAGCGCCAGCGCACAGCTGAGCAGTGCAGAGAGTACACTGGAATCCAGCGAGAAAGAATTAGAAGAAGGAAAAGAATCATTTAATAAATCGAAAAAAGAGGCGCTGAAAAATGCAAATCTGGATGAGCTTCTGACAAAAGACCAGCTGGCATCTATTTTAACGGCAGAAAACTTTTCTATGCCGGCAGGATACATCAGTGAGGATGGGACACAGTATCTGATTAAGGTTGGCGAGGAGTATGACAGTGTGGATGCCATGAAAGATACCGTGTTGTGTGAACTGGACGACATTGGCGATGTCTGTCTGTCTGATGTGGCGGATGTCACAGTGATTGACAATGCAGGGGATTCGTATGGGCGCGTCAATGGAAACGACGCTGTTTTACTCAGCATTTCGAAATCCAGTACGGCAGGGACATCAGATGTATCCAATGGCTGCAACGAAAAATTGGCGGAGCTGGAGGAAAAATATGACGGTTTCCATTATATGAATCTGATGGACCAGGGAGAATATATTGAATTGATTGTAGATTCTGTTCTATCGAATCTGCTCTGGGGAGCGCTGCTGGCGATTATCGTGCTGTTCCTCTTTTTGCGGGATGTGCGGCCGACGGTCATTGTAGCGTTCAGCATTCCGCTCAGTGTACTGTTTGCAATCGTGTTGATGTATTTTACCAATATAACATTAAACATTATTTCCTTGTCCGGGCTTGCGCTGGGTGTCGGGATGCTGGTAGACAACTCGATTGTTGTTATTGAAAATATTTACCGTCTGCGCGGTAAAGGTGTTCCTGCGGCGAGGGCTGCCGTGATGGGGGCAAACCAGATGGCGGGAGCAATCTTTTCTTCCACACTGACAACAATCTGCGTATTCCTTCCGATTGTGTTTACGGATGGCATTACGAGACAGATTATGCAGGATATGTGCCTGACCATCGCATACAGCCTGGGTGCGAGCCTGTTTATTGCATTGACACTGGTGCCTTGCATGGGAGCAACGACACTGAAACATACAAAAGAGAGAAAACACCGTTGGTTTGACGCAGTGGTAACGGCTTATGGGAGGGTGTTGCGCTTCTGTCTGCGCTTTAAGGTGGTTCCGGTTGCAATAGCAGGATTATTGCTGGTATTTTCTGTCTGGAAAGTAACGCAGATGGGCATTGTATTTATTCCGTCCATGGGAAGCGACCAGATGTCTGCAAGCCTGACAATGGATGCAGAGGCAAGCACAGAGGAGGATTATGAGCTTGCGGATCAGATCGCCGGCCAGATTGAGGAGATTGAAGGGGTAAATACAGTAGGCGCCATGAAAGGCAGCAGCGGAGTTTCTCTGGGAAGCACGTCTGATAAAGAGTATACCTTTATGCTTCTTTTGGATGAAGATTATGCCAATCAAAATAAAGAAATCGCAGCAAAGATTGAAACTATTTTTGAGGAAAATGGCTGTGAAGAATATTCTGTGTCCGAGTCGAACATGGATATGTCCAGTTTGATGAGCTCCGGCCTTGAAGTGGACATTTATGGAAAAGATACCGATAAGCTGATTGAGATCAGCGAGGATGTCATGGACATGGTTGCACAGATCAAAGGATTTGATGATATTTCCAACGGACAGGAGGAAGGCGACCGGCAGATTTCGGTTAAAGTGGATAAGGATAAGGCAATGCGCCTCGGGCTGACAGTAGCGCAGGTGTATAGCGAGCTGTCTGATAAGCTGACGACAGAAAAGGATTCAACAACCCTGTCAGTTGGCGATGATGATTATGACGTAGTTATTGTGGATGAACGGGATGAACTGGATACGGATAATCTTCTGGATTATGAGTTTGAGACAACAACGACGGATGAGGAAGGAAATACAGAGACCAAAACGCATAAGCTGAAAGAATTTGCGGAGGTGGAAGACGGTACCAGTGTTGCGTCAATCAGCCGGGAAAATCTGGTAAACTATATTCAGGTGACGGCAGAGACGCAGGATGGATATAATACGACACTGTTAAGCCGTGATCTGCAGACCATGATTGACGATTATGAACTTCCTGCCGGTTATGAAATTACGGTCGGAGGTGAAACGGAGACGAATATGGAGATGGTCAGCAGCATGATTACAATGATTATGCTTGCGATTGTGCTGATTTATCTGATTATGGTTGCACAGTTTCAGGGACTGCTTTCTCCGTTTATTGTGCTTTTGACTATTCCGCTGGCATTTACAGGAGGTTTTCTGGCACTGCTGATTACGGGAGAACAGCTGTCGGTCATGGCATTGATGGGATTTCTTGTGCTTGCAGGTGTTGTTGTAAACAATGGTATTGTGTTTGTCGATTATACCAACAAGCTTCGCCTGAATGGCTCAGAAAAAAGAGATGCACTTGTAGAGGCAGGGCAGACGCGTATGCGTCCGATTTTCATGACTGCTCTGACGACGATCCTTGCAATGTCCACGCTTGCTTTCAGCACAGATTCCACTGCTGCAATGAGCCGCGGCATGGCGATTGTAACAATCGGCGGGCTTTCCTATGCTACGTTAATGACCTTGTTTATTGTTCCGGTCTTTTATGATATTTTCTATCGCAGAAAAATAAAAGAAGTCGATCTGGGAGACGAAGAGACGCTGAATGAGGTAGATGATATCATCTAAGTGAATATTTTTTACAAAAAAAGCCATACTATATCCCAAATAATTTTTCTTTGGAAATGGGGATTTGTATGGCTTTAAAACAAAAAGGAAAACAGAGTGTGTGTTTTGAAAATCCGCCGGTGATCAGCGGTGCAGCATCGGTGGTGGGGAAAAAAGAGGGAGAGGGCCCGTTTGGCCAGTATTTTGATACCATTGAGGAAGATTCCAAAATGGGGGCGGATACGTGGGAGGAAGCAGAGGCAAAATTTCAGGAAAAGGCGGCAAACCAGGCGCTTAAGAATGCCGGTTTATTAAAAAAGGATATTCGTTACATGGTTGCGGGGGATCTTTTGGGACAGCTGATGGCATCCTCCTTTGGGCTAATGAATATGGAGATTCCCTTGTTTGGGGTATATGGCGCCTGTTCGACCATGGGGGAATCGCTTGCCATTGCTTCTATGATTGCAGAAGGGGATTTTGCGGAGCATGTGCTTGCCATTACGTCCAGCCATTTTGCCAGCGCCGAAAAACAGTTTCGCTTTCCGCTTGGTTATGGCAACCAGAGGCCAAAGGCAGCAACATGGACAGTTACCGGCAGCGGCGCGGTTGTGGTGAGCCGTTCTGTAAGAAAGCAGGAGCTGCAGGAAAAGAAGGAATATGACCGTGTGTCGGACCGCGCAAAGGCAGAAAAAGGCAGGGTAAAAATCAAAGGAATCACAACCGGAAAAATTGTGGATTACGGCGTTAAGGACAGCATGAACATGGGAGCGTGTATGGCGCCGGCAGCGGGTGAGGTAATCACACAAAACCTGATTGATTTCGGATATCAGCCAGAATTTTATGATAAGATTATTACCGGAGATCTGGGCATGGTTGGAAAAGATATTTTGATTGATTATGTTCAGGCGCGTGGGTACGATATCAGAAAGCAGTATATGGACTGTGGGATTGAAATTTACGGGGCGGACCAAAATACACAGGCCGGTGGGAGCGGCTGCGGCTGCAGTGCGGTGATGCTTGCCGGTTATATTTTAAAGATGCTGGAACAGGGAGAATGGCAGCGGGTGCTTTTTGTGCCGACTGGCGCTCTGATGTCGCAGGTAAGTTTTAATGAGGGAAACAGTGTGCCGGGAATTGCCCACGCAGTGATTCTTGAACGGATGAAGTAAGCGCTGCCTGCACAAACATTTTTTATGCACAAAAAGCATCAGCGAACTATGGTTCGCAGGAATGAGGAGGATTATGAATTATTTAATTGCATTTTTAGTCGGCGGGGCAATTTGTGCGCTGGTACAGATTTTGATGGATAATACCAAGCTGATGCCGGGGAGGATTATGGTGATTCTGGTATGCGCCGGAACGGTTTTCGGGGCATTGGGCTGGTATGAGCCGTTTGCAAAATGGGCCGGTGCCGGAGCAACGGTACCGCTGCTCGGTTTTGGAAATACCCTTTTTAAGGGAGTCAGGGATGCGATCGATGCGGAAGGATTTATTGGCCTGTTTAAGGGAGGTTTTACGGCAAGCGCAGTCGGCATTTCTGCAGCGCTGATTTTTGGATATATTGCTTCGTTGATTTTTAAACCAAGAATGAAATAATTGCAGAAGGATGTTTTTAATAGGATTAAAACAGGGCAAAATTAACATAAAAATTTCTGCTCTGTTTTATTTTTTCAGTGTTTTGAAAACTGTTTTTTTTATTGGAATCATTGTCTTTTTTTATATGGGGATTAGTGTGAAAAAAACAGCTGCAGGGCGATAAAAATTAGAAAAGAGTTTTATTTGGGAAATAGATCGTGCGGATGGGGTTGCTTTTTTCGAAAAAGTGTATGACATTTTTTATATTTTTTTAAGAAAAAAAGAAAGAAACTGTACAATATTTACAAAAATTAAAAAAATACTTGAAACTTTTTGGATTACGCTATAAACTTTCAATAACGGAGATAATCATTTACTGATTGTAGTCTCGAAGCAGACTTTTTGTCAGTAAAAAGTTTTTTTGTTAAAAAGGAGAGAAAACCATGGCAAGACCAAGAAAGACTACGAACAAGAGCAAACAGACAAGTGCACCTGTTGTAAAGACAGCGTCTGCTGCACCAGCAAAGACAGAGACCGTTGTTAAGCCTGCAGAGACAAAGCCGGAGAAAAAGGAAGATGTTGCAGCAGAAGCTTCCAAAGTGGCTGCTGTTGTTAAACCAGAGGAAAAGAAGCCTGTTGAGAAGAAAGAGGAAGTAAAGGTAACTCCGGTAGAAACCAAGACGGAAGAGAAGAGTGCGGAGGAAGAGAAGCAGACAGCAAAGAGAGGACCAAAGAAGGGTTCTAAGAGGGCAGTTGTTGAGAAAATCGAAGAAGTGTTTGTAGAGTATGAAGGACAGCAGTATTTAACAAACGCGATTGTAGATCGTATTAAAGAACAGTATAAAGCAGATGGACACCGCATTGCTGCAATTAAGACGCTTCGCGTTTATGTAAACATGCATGATCATAAAGCATATTATGTAATTAATGACAAGGTAGAAGGATTTGTTGAATTGGTATAAATTTTCGGTAAACCGGTTTTGTAATGATGCAAAAGAAAAAGGCTGTTTTCCAAGCTGGGAAACAGCCTTTTGTACACTTTTAAAAGAGTGTATTTATCAGGAAATTAAAATTGCTTATCTGCCAGCCATTTCTTCTTCCTGACGCTTAATCATCTGGCGAACCATCTCACCGCCGACAGAACCGTTCTGCGCAGAGGTTAAGTCACCGTTATAACCGTTGTCCCTAAGAGGTACGCCAAGCTCGTTTGCAACCTCCATTTTGAACTTATCCATAGCTTCTTTTGCCTGTGGAACTTCCATTCTTGAACTCTGATTGTTTGTCATGATATTTTCCTCCTTTTTGGTTTGACCGGCTGATTTTATTCTCTATCTAAGCAGCAGAAAAGAGATTGATATCCATGCCGGCACTTGATAAGCAGTCGCTTATCATGGTATTAGTATGTGGACAAACAGAAAAAATATGTTGGTAGTTTTTGGACAAGAGGTTGTTTTTTTATAAAAATATGCTATAATGGTAGACGGATCAGACAGACCTTTCATGGCAGCAGTTCAGGCTGAAGTGAAATGTTTGTCAGAACGGACAGTATGATTATAAGATGGAGGAAACGACAATGAAACATATCAGAACAGTAAACAAGGCAAATCTGAGTGCAACAGCAAAAAAAGGCGGATGCGGAAAGTGTCAGGCGTCCTGTCAGTCAGCCTGCAAGACTTCCTGTACAGTAGGAAATCAGAAATGTGCAAATGATGAAAATAAATAAAATTCTGTTCATGGAAGATAGTTTAAATGGCTGTTATGGGGGATTCCTCATAGCAGCCATTCCCACATAATGGCAGAAAATGTTTGGATTACGGAGTTTATAGAAAAGTGAAAATGCAGCATGGAGGCAGAAAATGATACACAAATTTAAAGCAAAAGACATGAATATTGTGCTGGATGTAAACAGCGGGGGAGTGCACCTTGTGGATGATGTCACATATGATTTATTAGACGAAGTAAAACCGCCGTTTGGGCAGAAGTGTCCGGACAGCATTCTGGAATTATTTCGTGGAAAATATGGAACGGAAGAGATACAGGAATCTTATTTGGAAATTGCGCAGCTATATGATCAAAAAACACTTTTTAGTGATGACCTTTACGGAGATTATGCAAATACAGCAGTCGTATCGCCGATTAAAGCAATGTGTCTCCATATAGCGCATGACTGCAATCTCCGCTGTAAATATTGTTTTGCATCTACCGGAGATTTTGGTACGGGAAGAAAGCTGATGCCGCTGGAGACGGGAAAAGCGGCGATTGACTTTTTACTGGAGCAGTCGGCAGGGCGCGAAAATCTTGAGGTGGATTTTTTCGGCGGAGAACCGCTGATGAATTTTGAAGTGGTCAAAGAAATTGTTTCCTATGCGCGCAGCAGGGAACAGGAGTATGGAAAACATTTTAATTTTACAATGACGACCAACGGGATGCTTCTGACAGATGATAAAATTGATTACCTGAACAAAGAAATGTACAATGTGGTGCTTTCTATTGATGGCAGAAAAGAAGTAAATGACCGGATGCGTGTGCGCGTAGACAACAGCGGCAGCTATGACCGCATTGTGCCGAATTTTAAAAAGCTGGTGGAAAAGCGGGGCGGGAAGGAATACTATGTCCGCGGTACTTATACAAAGTATAATCTGGATTTTGCAGAGGATGTTATGCACCTGTATGATCTGGGGTTTGACCAGATTTCGGTTGAGCCGGTTATGGAGGATCCTTCGGTGGAATACGCGATTACGGAGGAAGATCTGGAGCAGATTTATGCTGAGTACGACAAACTTGCGGAACGCATCAGTGAGGTGAAGCGAAACGGCGGCTTTATTAATTTTTTCCATTTTATGATTGACCTGAATCAGGGGCCGTGTGTGGTTAAGCGTCTCAGGGGATGCGGCAGCGGCAATGAATATGTGTCTGTTACGCCGGACGGAGATATCTATCCATGCCATCAGTTTGTGGGGCATGAAGAATATAAGATGGGGAATCTGGATGACGGTTCTTTCCGGGAAGATATCAAAAAAGAATTTGCCGGTGCGCATGTTTACTCAAAACCTGCATGTCAGGAATGCTGGGCAAGGTTTTACTGCAGCGGCGGCTGCAATGCGAATAATTATATTTACAATGGAGATATTCATAAAGCGTATGAGCTTTCCTGCAAGATTCAGAAAAAACGTTTGGAATGTGCCATTATGATGAAGGTCTGTGAGATGATCGAAGAATAGTAGTGCGCAGAAATGTGAGTCAATAATGGGGGAATGGCATGATAACAATATTGGGGAATCTGTTTATTAAAAATGCGGGGGAGTATCAAAACCCGCAGGTCAGGAGGATGTATGGCATTGTCTGTAGTATGCTGGGCGTTTTTCTGAATTTACTGTTATTTTTGATAAAATTTTTCACAGGATTTATTACTGGTTCGGTTGCTGTCACGGCAGATGCGTTTAACAATCTGTCGGACGCAGCTTCTTGTGTGATTACACTTGCCGGTTTTCGACTGGCAGGAAGAAAGCCGGATAAGGAACACCCTTTTGGGCATGGCAGGATTGAATATGTATCCGGTTTTGCCGTGTCGATTCTGATTCTTTTAATGGGGCTTGAATTAATTAACAGCTCCGTGGAAAAAATAATTACACCGCAGGAGGTTATTGTTTCAACTGCCTTTGTTTTGATTCTGGTGTTTTCTATTATTGTTAAGCTCTATATGGCGTATTATAATTATTCCATGGGAAAAAAACTGGATTCTGCGGCCATGAAGGCGACAGCGGTGGACAGTTTAAGCGATTCGGCTGCGACGGCAATGGTGCTGGCCTCTATGGGGATTGCGGAAAAGTTCCGTATACAGGCAGACGGTTACTGCGGTGTACTAGTGGCAGTATTTATTCTCTGGGCGGGATATCAGGCAGCCAGGGAAACGTTAAACCCGCTTTTGGGGAAAAAGCCGGATCCGGAATTTATTGAGCGGATTCATGGGATTGTCATGGCACATGAAGAGATTGTGGGGGTTCATGACGTGATTGTCCATGATTACGGCCCGGGCAGAATAATGATATCGCTTCACGCAGAGGTGCCGGGAGAGGAAGATATCTACCGTTTGCATGATATTATTGAGCAGATTGAGACAGAATTAGACCACACGCTGGGGTGTGAAAGCGTTATCCATATGGATCCGGTGGAGGCAAATAACGAAATGGTGCAGGAAATGCGGAAAAATGTTTCCCAAATGGTACAGGCGATTGACAATGCCCTTACCATCCATGATTTTCGAATGGTATTGGGGGAATCCCGGACCAAGCTGATTTTTGATGTGGTTACACCGCAGGAATATTGCTTGACAGATCAGGAGGTTCGTGAGCGGGTTGCGAAGCAGATTGCGGAGAAATTCCCGGGTTACAGTTGTGTGATTAAGGTAGAAAAAGAATACATCTAAGGAGAATAATGGAAAATGAGACGAAGTGAACCGGTAAGCGGTGAATTTTACAGACATTTTAAAGGAAAATTATATCAGGTCCTGACAGTTGCAAAGGACAGCGGCACAGGGAAAGAGCAGGTGGTATACCAGGCGTTGTACCCGCCCTATGAGAAATGGGTCAGGGAACTAAGCGAGTTTATGGGCCCGGTTGACAGAAAAATTTATCCGGATGCGCAGCAGCAAAACCGATTTGAGCTGGTTGCTCCGGACTGTTTTGGGGAAACCGTTTCGCAGGCGGAGCCGGAAAAGGAAAAGAAAGAGCTTGCTTTGGTAACTGATGCGGAGCTTGAAAAGGCATTAAAGACAGGCCAGCCAGAGCGGTACCTCGCAGGCAGAATTGAAGGGGATGAAATTGCGCGAAGAGGATTTCTGCTGCTTCTGGATGCAGGAACCTTCCGGGAAAAGAGGCAGATTTTTTTGGGCTTAAAGCAGTATTTAGATGCACGCCTGCTTGGCAATATTGCGGTAGCGCTGGATATTGTATTAGAGGATGGGGATACGCAGCAGCAGTATGAATCGATTCTCAGCTGTCTGGATAAATTCGAACATTATGAGGGAGGGAGGCTCCGCTGATGTTAGAAAAACTAATGTATAGCATGCTCCGCGGGAACATAAAAACCAAAATATATCTATGGGCTATTCTGATTTTAGGAGTTGGGGCGGCTCTTCTTATTGTTACAGCGTTTGTTTTGGGACTTCCGATGTTTGGGCTGGGCGGTGTCGGTCTGGGGCTTTTGGGACTGATTGTATCGCAGTCTGTTTCTCTTAAGGATTTGCAGAAGCAGAAAAAAAAGAAAACTGCGCCGAAAAAAAAGAGCGGAAATCAGACGCAGGGTGATGCGCATTCCTCTGCCAAAAAGGAACAGCAGCCGCAGTCTGAGGAGTCGGGAAAAGAAAACACCAGAAAAGAAAAGGAACGGGCGAAAGCCCAGTATCTTGCCTCTATGGATGCAAAGAAACTAAAGAAGCTGCTGAAGGAGCATCAGGTGAACCAGATCCATGTAAAAGTGATGATTGATTCATTTCCGGCACAAAACCTGGAACAGGTTCCGGCTTTTATGTGGAAAACAGACACTATGCTTCATTTTATGCTTTTGTCTGGAAAAGCCGTTGAATTTGAAGTCCCGCTGGAAAATATTAAGAATATATTACTGGTAAAGAATGTACCGGCAGATCCGGATGCCGATTATAAATCATTTCAATATACTACATATATTACCAAAATGTTCCGCCCGTATCTGCCGGAATATTTTGAAGTGACGAATCAGGGAAAACTGGAATTTAAGAAAAATACATTTCGGATTGAGCCGGGGATTTATCTGACGAATACTTCTGTGGCCAATTTGAGACGGGTTTTGCTGCCGGGCGTTGCCTTTGTGGTGGATGATCAGGTGGTTGCATCCCGGAGGTTTAATGAATATTTTAAAGAGGTGTACCGTTCCAGTCTTTTGTGTAAAAATAATGTAATTACACTGGATGAATACAAAGAGCATATTACGCAAAACCTGGATGCCATGCTGGACGGGCCGGTTCCGGCTACAGAGTTTGCCAACACCCTCTCTGCGCTGAACAAGTATCATCTGATTCAGAAAAGTATGGTTGCAGTATATTATCAAAAATACCGGGAACGGAACAGGAATGGCGGCAATGTAAAATGATTTATTGACATATGTAACAAAATATGCTATACTGGTACAGCGGACAAAAAACACAAGTGTGTTGACAGATGATAAAAAATAGCTTATGATGTACTCAGAACATTTGTTCGGCTTAAAGACAGAGCCGTCAGTAAACAGGAAAGGAATGTGAAACATGGCAAAAGAAGTCAATATGGATGAGAATAAAAAAAAGGCATTGGAAGCTGCAATGGCACAGATTGAGAGACAGTTCGGCAAGGGCTCTATTATGAAGCTGGGCGATAATGCCCGTATGAATGTAGAGACAGTTCCGTCAGGATCGCTGGGACTAGATCTGGCATTAGGGGTAGGAGGCATTCCAAAAGGGCGTGTTATTGAGATTTACGGTCCGGAATCTGGTGGTAAAACCACAGTAGCGCTGCATATGGTTGCAGAGGTCCAGAAGCATGGCGGAATTGCCGGATTTATTGATGCGGAGCATGCACTGGATCCGGTTTATGCCAAAAAGATCGGTGTAGATATTGATAATTTGTATATTTCACAGCCGGATACCGGAGAGCAGGCATTGGAGATTGCGGAGACCATGGTACGGTCTACGGCGATTGACATTGTGATTGTGGATTCGGTTGCCGCCCTGGTACCGAAGGCGGAAATAGAGGGCGACATGGGCGACAGCCACGTGGGGCTGCAGGCGAGACTGATGTCGCAGGCATTGCGAAAACTCACAGGTGTGATTGGAAAGACAAGCTGCAGCGTTGTTTTTATCAACCAGCTGCGTGAAAAGGTTGGCGTTATGTTTGGAAATCCGGAGACAACAACCGGTGGGCGTGCTTTGAAGTATTATTCTTCTGTCCGGTTAGAGGTTCGGCGCGGTGAGCAGATTAAAAAAGACGGCGAAGTGATTGGAAACCGAACAAAGATTAAGGTTGTAAAAAATAAAGTGGCGCCTCCGTTTCGGAGCGCGGAGGTAGATATTATTTTCGGAGAGGGAATTTCCACAGAAGGGGAAATTCTGGATCTTGCAGCGGAAGAAGGGATTATTGTTAAGAGTGGAGCATGGTATGCCTATGAAGGGAATAAAATTGGACAGGGGCGTGAAAATGCAAAGCTTTATCTGAAGCAAAATCCGCAGATACTGGAAGAAGTAGAGAAAAAAGTAAGAGATAAATTTTTCCATTTTACTCCGGATGAAGCAGAGAATGAAAAGGAAGTTCCGCAGGAGACTGCAGGTGAGACGGTAGAAGAGACGCTTCAGGAGGCGGAATAAAAGGAAGAATGGCTGCAGGTGGCATCGCAGGAGATGTCATCTGCAGGACAGAGGATTGTGACCCATGCAGGAACAGTTTTTAGCAGGCAGGAAAAAAGCGATGTCATTGCTTCAACACAACGACCGCACGGAGTGGGAGCTGCGGGACCGGCTTGTGCGGGCGGGATTTTCGGAGGAAGTGGTCGAAGATGCCATTGCGTATGTGGAGAGCTATCACTATATTGACGACGCACGTTATGCCAGCCGTTTTGTGGAGATATACAGGGAGAGCAGAAGCATTCAGCGGATTCGTCAGGATTTGCTTAAACGGCATGTCCGTGAAGAGCTGATAGAAGAAGCGTTGGAAAAAATAAATTGGGATGATTCGCCGGCATTGGAAAAAGAAATGGCAAAGCTGTTAAAGGGGAAGCAGCCGGATACATTATCTTATGAAGAAAAGCAAAAGCTTGCTGCAAAATTATACCGCAGAGGGTTTTTGACGGACGCAATTTACCGGAAACTGGAGCAGTGGGAGTGCAGGTAAGCATCAGGTGCTTGTTTAGGCGTGCAGTATTTTGCATAGGCGTGCAGTATTTTGCATAGGAGCACAGTAAAGTGTATTTAACGTGCAGATTTACCGGGGATTGCCGGAAGGTTCTTGACATATTTGTGTAAAAAGTATAAAATTGTATAGTTGTGTTTTTTACAATTATAATTTTATAAGGAGGTCCTATTCTATGCCAGTGGCTGTAGAAATTATTTTGGCAA
>JAJQGL010000086.1 GCA_021200535.1 Clostridiaceae bacterium
ATTTTCGTGATTTTGTCTGCACACCGTTCCAGCAGACCCGCATCATCACCATTCCCCGCTCCCAGAAAAATCAAAAGCCCCTTTCCAATTTCTCCCACTGTTTCCTTTTCCACGGTAACTTTTGCATGATTCACACGCTGAATGACAAACTTCATCTGCCGCACACTCCTTCCTTTTTCTGTAGCCCATCCCCTTCTGTTTCATAACGTCAAAACGCACACAAATAGACAAAATACAATGCATATGTCAGCAGCAAAACAAATCCCCACGGCCTGCGAAGACTATTTGTCTTTTTCACACTGACCAGCAGCAGTATCCCCACAACAACGTCAAACAAAAGATCAAAGATAAAGTTTTTCTGAAATACAACCGGCGTAATCAATGCTGTTGTACCTGCAACAAATAAGACATTAAAAACATTGCTTCCAACTATATTTCCAACTGCAATATCTGCATTTCCCTTTTTTGCCGCCACTACTGAGGTAAACAGCTCAGGAAGCGAGGTCCCCAGCGCAACAATCGTCAGCCCGATAAACCGCTGACTCAAACCGAAAGCCTCTGCAATCGCCGTCGCGCTGTCCACTGTAATATCACTTCCCCAAATTACAACCCCCGCCCCTGCCACTGCAAAAAACAAGAGCTGCAGGACACTTTTTTCTTCCTGTTTCTGTTCTTCTTTATTGCGAATCGCAAGAAGAATCAAATAGGAGAGGTAAACAAGAAACAAGCCCCACAAAATCAGGCCTTCCCACCATACAATAACCCCTTCTGTCACTCCCAGGCAAAAAAGCACCACGGTGACAAAAACCATATATGGAATCTCATATCGTATCGTTGTGCGCTGCACAGTAAGCGTAGAAAACACCGCTGCAACTCCCAGAATAATCAATACATTCAATATATTGCTGCCAATCACATTGCCAATCGTAATGGCCGCGTCTCCCTTAAGCGCCGCATTCAAACTCACTGCCGCCTCCGGGGCGCTGGTACCCATCGCCACGATGGTCAGCCCGATCACAAGCTGCGGAATGCCAAATTTTCCGGCAATTCCCGCTGTTCCATCCACAAACCAGTCTGCTCCTTTGATTAACATAAAAAAACCAACGAACAATAAAAGAACGTGTATCATACAATCCTCCCTTTTTCATTGAAAGACCTCTCTTGCATGATACATCGCATGATAAAACATGACATCACAAATTTATCAATTGGGGCTGCACCAGAGCGGTTTTCAACTTTCGCTATTATAACAATATATGCGTCAACATTGTCATTTAGAAAGTCTCTTACCGCTTTAGTATTTTAAAGATAACCTCCCTGTCCGCTAAATATTTCTTCTGCCATACAGGTTTTGTATTCATTTCCAAGTGCAGTGATTTAAAGCATTTGCCTTCGCAGTTCTTCCTTATGTATGAGACACTGCTTAATCTGCTTTTCAACCCGGACAAATTCCTCAACCAGCTCCGGGTCAAACTGGCTTCCGCTCCCTTCAACAATAATCGCATATGCCTTTTCATGGCTAAAGGGTTCCTTATATGGCCGCTTAGAGGTCAGCGCATCATACACGTCCACAATGCTCATAATTCTCGCCTCCAGCGGAATGGCATCCCCTTTCAGCCCAATCGGATAGCCGTTCCCGTCCCAGCGCTCATGATGGTACAGCGCCATATGCTCCGCAATCATTAAAAATTCATTTTCCGGGAAAATTTTTCTGATCTTATGGAAAGTCGCACCTCCAAGTTCAGAATGGCTCTTCATATACTCCATCTCCGTCTTTTCAAGAGACGATGCCTTTCTAAGAACATTATCATCTATGCCAATCTTTCCAATATCGTGCAGCGGCGCGGAACGAACCGACAATTTTATAAATTCATCTGTGATCTCATCTTTGTATTTGGGAACATCCTTCAACGCTTTGACAAACGCCTCAAAATAAATGGATGTATTTTTTATATGACCGCCGGTCACTCCGTCCCTGGATTCTACCAGCTCTGCAAATCCGGCCGACAACATATCCTGAAGCTTTTCATTCTCCTCAACCTTCTTTTCCACCATCTCTTCCAGAGAATGCTGATAGGCAGAAAGTTCTATTTGTGTCGCAATGCGCCTCTTCATAACCGGTGCAATAAACGGCTTGACAATAAAATCCACCGCGCCGAGATCAAAGCCCCTGATCTCACTTTTGGGATCGGTTTCTGCAGTCAGAAAAATAACAGGAATCCCCCTGAATCTACGGCTTTCCTTCAGCTTCTGGATCATTTCGTATCCATCCATCTCCGGCATGACAATATCTAAGAGAATCAGATCGGGTATTATCTCCTCCAGAATAGCAAAACCCTCTCTGGCAGACATTGCTTCATAGAGATCATACTCATCTTTCAGAACGTCCTGTGCCGTCTTCAGATTGAATTTCACATCATCTATCATTAAGATCGTCTTTTTCTCCATAATCATCCTTCCCCTTTTGATCACTAATACACCGTCCAAAAGACCGCATATCTGCAAGACGCTGCATTAAGACACTAAACCACTACTCTTTTTTCCAGACTAATTATAACATTTTCATCTTGAAATAACAATATTACTCCACCATGAGTTTTGATATTTTTTAAGACCACTCATACGGCGTATTCTGATAGACATAGTAGTTTACCCAGTTAGAATACAGTGCATTGCTGGCGCCCCTCCAGCGGAGCAGCGGCCGGATATCCGCATCATCGTTTTCATAATAATGGACGGGCAGCTCAATCGGAATCCCCTTTTTCAAATCCCTTTTATATTCCGCATCCAGCGTCAGACGGTCATATTCCAGATGACCCAGCACAAACACCTGTTTCCCATCCTTTGACACAATAATGCATTCTCCCATTTCTTCTGAATCCGCCAATACCAAAAGATCCTCACATGCGGCAATCTCATCATGGCACATGGCCGTATAGCGCGAATGCGGCGCATAAAACACATCATCAAATCCGCGAAGCAGCGGTTCCTTTCTGTGATGCACCCGAAACTCATATACCCCGAATACCTTTTTGTCCAGTAAATACTTATGTATGCCATAGTGATAATAAAGCCCCGCCTGCGCTCCCCAGCAGATATGAAACGTACTTGTCACATTTGTTTTGGACCAGTCCATAATCGCAGTCAGCTCATCCCAATACTGCACCTGCTCAAACTCCATTTTTTCTACAGGCGCGCCGGTAATGATCAAACCATCAAATTTTCGCTCTTTCACATCCTGAAACGTACAATAAAATTCATTGAGATGGCTTTCGGGCGTATTTTTCCCAATATAAGATGCCGTTGTCAAAAAGGTAATACAGATATGAAGCGGAGTGTTTGATAAGCTGCGGAGCAGCTGTACCTCTGTGTCCTCTTTTAACGGCATCAGGTTCAGAACCGCAATATTCAGCGGACGGATATCCTGCGTCATCGCCCTGGACTCATCCATCATAAAAATATTTTCTTTCTCCATAATCTTTTTGGCCGGAAGATTATTTTTTACTTTAATTGGCATTTTAATCCTCATTTCTGCGCACACTCTCTGCGCATAACAGGTTTGTGTCAAGTGCGCGCAGACACAAACCCTGCGCTGTTCCGTCTGCGATCTGCCAGATCAGAGCCGAAATTTATCCAGCAGCTGCTGTTCCGTTAATATAGGCACAGCAAGCTCTTTTGCCTTTTTGTTTTTTGAGGAACTGCTCATGCTGTCATTGTTGATCAGATAATCTGTATTGCCCGTTACGCTGCCTGTTACCTTTGCCCCATGGCTCTCAAGCAGCTCCTTTAACTCTTTGCGGTTTGCAAACCGGGTAAGCGTCCCGGTAATGACAAAAACAAGCCCCTGCATCGTATTTTCCCCTGCACTCTGCTGCTCCTGCAACAGTGTAATTTCACCAAGCAGCGCATCAACCATCCCCCGATTGGCCGGGTCATCGAAAAACTGCCGAAAACCAGCCGCAAGTACCGGACCTACGCCATCTATCTGAAGCAGCTCCTCCTCTGCAGCGCACCTTACTCTGGCAAAATCCTGCTCAAATGCTTTGCATATCAGCTTTGCATTTGCCGGGCCGATTCCGGGTATCCCCAGGCTATACAAGAAACGGGAAACCGTTACCTCCCTTGCCCGGTTGACCGCATCAATCAGATTGGTATACGACTTTTCACCAAACCCTTCCATCCCGACGATCTCTTCCCGGTACTGCCCCAGTCGGAACAAATCCGCCATTTGATGCAACAGCCCTTTCTCCATCAGCTTTTCAATCGTCGCCTCGGACAGGCCCTCAATATTGAGTGCATCCCGGCTGACAAAATGCGCCAGTGTTTTCATTTTTTTCGCAAGGCAGTTTTTATTTTCACAAAAAAGAACCTCCACGCCATTCTCGCTGTGTATACTGGCAGGTTCATTGCAAACCGGACAATATTTTGCGATTTCCAATGCGCCGCTTCTGGTCAGATTTTCTGCAATCTGCGGAATAATCATATTGGCTTTATATACCTCGATTTTATCACCAATCCCCAGCTCCAGTTCTTTCACAATACTGACATTGTGCACGCTTGCCCTGCTGACAGTCGTCCCCTCAAGCTCCACCGGTTCAAATACCGCTACCGGATTAATCAGCCCCGTCCTTGACGCGCTCCACTCCACTTCAAGCAATGTCGTCTCTGCAATCTCATCCGCCCATTTAAATGCAATCGCATTTCTGGGGAATTTAGCTGTTGTTCCCAGCGAATCCCCATATGCAATATCATTCAGCAAAAGCACCAGTCCATCAGAAGGAAAATCATTGTCCGAAACCTTTTTTGAAAAATCCTGAACCGCATCTGCAATCGTATTTTTGTTTACCCTGCGGTATTCAACAAGCTCAAATCCCTGCTCTGCCAAAAAGCGGAATTTTTCCTCCTGTGAATTATGAAAATCAACATTTTCTGCCGAAACCAGCGCAAATGCAAAAAAATGCACATTTCTTTCGGCAGTAATTTTATTGTTTAATTGCCGGACAGAACCACTGCACAGATTTCTCGGATTCTTGTACTGCTCCTGTTCTGGCAGTCTGGCATTAATACGGCGGAATTCCGAATACGGAATGACCGCCTCTCCGCGGAGCACAACCTCTCCGCTGTGCGGAATTGCCAGCGGAATGTTTTTAAATACCCTGGCGTTACCAGTAATCACCTCACCGATCTGTCCGTTTCCACGGGTAACCGCCTTTTGCAGCCGGCCATTTACGTATGTCAGCACCACGGTAAGCCCATCCATTTTCCAGGATAAAAGTGCATCCTGATCTCCCAGCCACGCAGCCAGCTGGTCTACTTCCTTCGTTTTATCAAGAGACAGCATTGGAACAGCATGCCTCTCCTTCGGCAATTCACCAAGCACCTCATAGCCAACCCTCTGTGTCGGGCTCCCTGCCAAAACAACACCGGTTTCCTGCTCCAATGCGCTCAGCTCATCATACAGCCGGTCATACTCAAAATTGCTCATAATCTCATCCTGCCCCTGATAATATACCCTGGCAGCTTCACTGAGCATTCCCACTAATTCTTTTATTCTCTCAAGCTTCTGATCTGACATCTGTCTCTCCTGTATCTATTTGGATTCTTCCAGCATTTTTTTTAATGTTGTAATCTCTTCCCCGGTCAGACTCCGGTATCGGCCTTTTTTCAATCCCGACAGTGTAATATTCATCACACGGTCTCTCCGCAGATAACTAACCCGGTAGCCAAAATATTCGCACATCCTCCTGATCTGGCGGTTCAGCCCCTGCGTCAATATAATCCGAAAACTAGTCGCATCCTCTTTCCATACCCTGCAGGGCTTTGTCACAGTATCCAGAATCGGTACTCCGCTTGCCATCCCAGCAAGAAATTCTTCTGTTATTTTGTGGTCAACACGGACAAAATATTCCTTTTCATGGTCATAACGCCCCCGAAGCAGCCTGTCCATCAACTCCCCCTGATTTGTCAACAGCAAAAGTCCCTCGGATGACTGATCCAGTCTGCCCATTGGATAAATCCGCTTCGGATAATTGATATATTCTACTACATTGCATATTTTCTCCCCATTTTCACTGGCTGCTGTCGTACACACAATCCCTTTTGGCTTATAAAATGCCAGAAAAATCTCCTCCTGTTCCCTGAAAACTGCTTTTCCATCCAAAAAAACCTGCATTCCCTCTGCCACACGGTCGCCCGGAGCTGCTAACCTGCCATCTATTGTGATTCTTCCCTCGCCCAGCATCCGGTCTGCTTCTCTTCTGGAACAGACACCTGCCTCACTTAAATATTTATTAATTCGAATCCCTTCCATAAAAATCCTCCATTCTATAGAATTGAAAACACAGATATATGCCACAAAATCCGAGCAGACTGACTCTGGTACAGCGAATATTAAGTTCCGCTAGTCAATCCACTCGGATTACTGATCTGTTTTACAATCCTTTTTCAACAGAAACGGCTTCTGCCTTTGCTGTTTTTAATCAGAGTCCTGGTTGCTTCCTGCCTCCTGATCAATGTTTTCGTTGTTCTCCGTATCATCTGTTTCATCCTCCGACGAAGAGCTTTCCAACATATTATAAAAATCGCGGACATCTGCATTCTTGCTCACAATATCCTCCAGCTTTTTCTGCACCGACTCGATTTTCTGCTGGATTTCATCCGAATTATCCAGTGCCTCAATCGCCTCCTGGTCGGAACTGTCAATCGTACTCAGATAAATCGTAAATTTACCGCTTTCATCTGCTGTCACATACAGCGCTGTCAGGGAAGGCACAAGCGTATCAATATCATATATTTTAGTCTCATAATATACATAAACGCGGTATGTTCCCTCCCTAAGCCCCTCATTCAAAATCGTACAGTCGATGTTTTTATACGCCTCAATGTATTCGGCTTCCGTCACCAGACGTTTCTCTTCCACATGGCTGATATCACTGACGCATTCCTCCAGCTCAGACATCGCAACCCTCTGTTTTGCATCAAAATAATTTTTTACAAGCATTGTAATGTCTTCTTCTATTTCTTTATCTGTTTTGGATGCCAATGCCCCACTGGTTGTCGTAGATAAGCTGTTTACAGAACTTCCTCCAAAAGAAAAATCTACAGATGGAGCAATCATAGAAAAGGTTCCCATTCCAATCAACATAATCGCCAGAGAAAATAGAATAATAAATTTTTTATATCTCAATCGCATAAATGCGCCGTCCTTTCGTACTCTCCTGTATATTGTATAACGAAAAAAGCGCACCTGAAGGGACTCGAACCCCTGCTAACATGGTTCCGGAAACCATTGCTCTATCCACTGAGCTACAGGTGCGTATAAATATTATAAATGTTTTTGCTTTTCGCAAAGCGTATTGATTATAACACACCTGTTTCTTTTTGTAAAGGACATCTTTTTTGAATTGTGCCTGCATGGTGTCTTTAAAACAGCTCAACATGAAATTAAACATTGATTCATTCTATAATTTATGGAATGCTATCACCTCACAATTTTATAATACGTTTTCGCAGTCAGGCGGTAAATCAGCACATACACCCCGGAAAACACCAGCAAATTAGTGACGGTGCACAGTAAAAACAGCTTCTTATCTGTGAGATAAAAACAGAGCAGAAATTTTGTGAGTATCGGAAAAGCCACCGCCATGTGAACCGCCGCCACGAAAAGCGGCAGGAAAAATACAAGCAGTATCTGGCTGGTAATGCTTTTCTGAATTTCAGCCCTGCTCATGCCAACCTTTTGCATAATCTGATAACGGTCACGATCCTCATAGCCCTCCGACACCTGCTTATAATAAATGATGACCGCCGTTGCAAAAAGAAACACAAAGCCGAGAAAAAAACCGAGAAATA
This sequence comes from Clostridiaceae bacterium, assembly GCA_021200535.1. Lineage (GTDB taxonomy): Bacteria > Bacillota > Clostridia > Lachnospirales > Lachnospiraceae > Butyribacter. Next base: position 7,852 of record JAJQGL010000086.1, read on the forward strand.
AGCTCGACCCATAAAGTCCATATAGATTCGCCGTCCCCTCCGCCTTGCTATCGACGCTATAATTACAGCCGCCCTCTGCATTTTCGGCATTTTCCACATAGTCCTCGACCGCACGCTCTACATCCGCCTGCAAGCTGTCATTTACACTCTGTAATTTTTCCTCCCGATTGGAAAAATCAACCAAAAGCTCATATGTGATATCGGAAGCAAGATCTCCATAAGCTGATTTTTGCAGCTGATACATCTGCTTCAAGACAGTATCATCCCTAACCACAATTCCAAATGTATTAAATGCCTGATCTGTTGCAGAGTGTACCGGAAATTCATCCAGTGCAGACACAATCGTCCATGCCGTTCCCTCTAACAAAAAGGTATCCGGCAGATGAACTGTCGCATTGTCCGTAAGTTCATAATATCCAACCTGATTTTCAGACAGTGATACTTTCTTTCCTGTCAGCCGCTCATATTCCGAAGCTGTAATGACAGCCAGCCCAGCACATCTCTCAACTCCCTGCAAATCATTCCATTCATCAGAAGCAGGAAAAACCGCTCCGTCCTCCTCTAATACCACGGTATAACGGAGTACAGTACGTGTATTGATCTTACTGATGGTAAGGCCATACTCTCCTGCAGATTCTTCTATCGTTTCCTTTAAAACAGACCGAAGCGCGGCACCTCCCTCTGTTCCATCTGTAGTAGTGTAATCGGCTGATAGGATTAAGTCACTGGGATACAAAAGCTCCAGACTATTTTCAATCCCCGCATAAAGACTCACTGTCGTAGAAAGCACAATCAGCACACCTGTAGCCAGAATACATATAGAAGCAAGTCCGACTGCATTTTGTTTCATCCGGTACAAAAGACCGGAAACCGCTGTCATATGGTTTATTTTATAATAATAACGCTTATTTTTCTTCAGGCATTTAAAAAGCAAAATGGTACCTGCCGTAAACAGACAATAGGTTCCAACCATAACAAACAAAGCCGCCGCAAAAAAATATACCAGGCTCTGCAGGGGCGACTGCACGCTTAATGCCAGATAGTAACCTGCGCCGAGGGCCAAAAGCCCTATCACAAAAACCGGCCATTTGACTTTCGGCTCCTTTTCCCCGTAAGAACGGCTGCTTAAAAGTTCCACTGTTTTCATGCCTAAAAGCTGGACACGGCTAAAAAGAAATGCTATAACATACAATCCGGCATACACCAGAGCCGTTTTTCCAATCGCCCCATATTGCAGATAATAAAATCCTGAAATACCATCTGCCTGCATAATTCTACACAACAAAAGAGAAAACGCCTTATACAGCAGCATTCCGGCAAACAGGCCGGTCAGAATTGCCGCCACGGCAGAAAACATACTTTCCCAAAAAAGAATCCGGCCGATGTGCCGCTTCTCCATGCCCAGTACATGATAGATGCCATAATCCCTTCTGCGCTGTTTCATCAGAAAACTGTTCGTATACAAAATTAAAATAGCCGAAAGGATAACCATAACTGCCGTCCCCATCTGCATAATCCTTGGAATTACATATCCGCCGCGTATCTGACAGATATACTCATCTGACACAAGCGTCATCAGAATATAAGAAATGGCAGTAAACGCGCATCCTGAAAAAATATGCGGAAGATACAGACGGCGGTTTTTATTTATAGCAGAAAACGCAAATCGGATGGAAAAGAACAGATTATTCATACTGCGCCTCCCTTCCGGAAACATGCATTCCTGCAATCGTGGTAAGCGTATCGGCAATTTTCTGATACATCGCTTCATATGACTGTCCCGCCTTGTAAAGCTGATGGTAAATCTCACCGTCCCGCAAAAAAAGAACACGTCCCGCATGAGAGGCCGCTTTAATAGAATGGGTAACCATCAGGATAGTCTGCCCTTCCCGGTTGATTTCCCCAAAAAGCGCAAGCAGCGCATCAGAAGATCTGGAATCCAGTGCCCCGGTCGGCTCATCTGCCAGTATCAGGGACGGCTTTGTAATCAATGCTCTTGCAACAGCTGCCCGCTGTTTCTGTCCTCCCGAAACTTCATAAGGATATTTTTTCATCTGTTCCGCGATTCCCAGCTTTTGCACCAAAGGGTTCAGATCATACTGCATTTCCTCGTAACGTTTTCCCGCCAGAACCAGCGGAAGCAAAATATTGTCCTCCAGCGTAAAGGTGTCAAGGAGATTAAACTCCTGAAACACAAAACCGAGATTCTCTCTTCGGAATGCGGCAATCTTTTTTTCCGGGATGCCTCCCAATTCCTTTCCCTGCAGAAGCACCTGACCGGATGTCGCCTTATCCAGTGCAGCCAGAATGTTAAGAAGCGTCGTCTTACCACTTCCAGATTCTCCCATAATCGCCACATACTCCCCCTGCTCCACCATAAAATTCACATTGGAAAGCGCTTTTACCTGATGAGCGCCAAAACGAGAAGTATAAATTTTTTCTAAACAATTAACCTGTAAAATTGCCATATTTCCATCCTCCTTTTTTAGGGGACACCTTCCGCTGCAGCGAAAGTGACACCTTATGCACTCATCATAACAGCGCAGCCGCCCCCGTAAAATCGAATGATGTGACAGTTTAACCGTTCATGTGACAATTTTGTAAGATAACGTCCCCTAAAAAAGATCAGTCAGAAACATGAACCGGACATTTTTTCAAATCCAGATAAATAACAGTTCCGACATTTACATCAGATTCCGCCCAGATACGGTGCCCAAGTTTCCCGGCAGCACGTTTGCACAGATACAGACCCAGCCCGGAAGATTTTTTGTCCGCCCGTCCATTATAGCCGGTATATCCTTTTTCAAAAATACGAGGAAGATCTTCCGGCGCAATACCGATACCGGTATCCCTGATTTCCAGGATTTCCTGCTGCGTAAACCGTATTGTAATCCCGCCCGACTTTGTGTATTTCAAAGAATTGGAAAGTATCTGCTCTATAATAAACAACAGCCATTTTTCATCTGTCAAAACCAGCAGTTTTACAGGCTCATACGTAAGCCAAAGCCGTTTCTGCACAAACTCATGTGCATATTTGCGGATCGCCTGACGGATAATTCCATCCAGCGGATATCTGTCAAGGACAAGGTCATTTTCCGGGCTGTCAAGCCGAAAATATACCAGAACCATCTCAACATACTGTTCTATTCGAAACAATTCTGCCAGAAGCCGCCTGTGTTCCTCCGTATCTCCGTCCTGAAGCCGAAGTTTCAGCGCTGCAATAGGCGTCTTAATCTGATGCACCCAGGTCGTATAATAATCCATCATATCCTGCCGTTCCTGCTGAAATTTTCCTGCCATCTGCCGATATTGCTTCAATATGGATTGCAGAATATGAATGTACTCTGCTTCCAACAGGGAATCCGCCGGATGTTCTTCATGTTCCCAAAACCGGTTCTCTAAAAGAAAACCAGCCGGAGAAAGTTCTGACACAGAGGCCGGCCATGCACCGGTCTCTGAAAAAAAATCCATCATCTCTGACAGCCTTTTGTGTTTTTGTGCATACCGCAAAAAGCGGACAGCAAGCATGGCGGCTCCAACAGGCACACACAGCAGCACCGCATAAAGCACGGCCTCTGTTTTCACCTGATAGAGGAAAAACACGGCAGCAAAAATCAGCGTAAAACAAAAAAACGCCAAAAACGTCCATCTTTTCTCTTTGCAATATTGTTGAAAAAGCATCCTTTTTTTATCCAATAATATACCCGCTCCCTACCTTTGTCCGGATAAAATCATCCAGTCCCACCTGCCCCAGCTTTCTGCGCAATCGTGCAATATTGACAGTCAGCGTATTCTCTTCCACATAACAGTCCATCTGCCACAGTCTAGTCATCAGGGTATCGCGGCTGACAATCCTGCCCTTATTCTCAAATAGGGTTTGTAAAATCCGAAATTCATTTTTTGTAAGCTCAATCCGCTGCCCCTCATATGACAGAGAGCTATCATTCAGATTGAGCCATGCGCCCTGATATTCCATCATAGGAATTTTGCCAGAACTGTCATAAGTGCGGCGCAGCACTGCATGGATTTTCGCCATCATGACAGTCAGATCAATCGGTTTTGCAATAAAATCATCACCGCCCATATTCATCGCCATAACGATATTCATATTATCAGAGGCCGATGAAATAAATACAATAGGGACATTTGAAATCCTGCGAATCTCATTGCACCAGTGATAACCGTTATAAAAAGGAAGCATGATATCCAACAGCACCAGATGCGGATCATATTCTCCAAATACCGGCATGATATTCTGAAAATCCTCAATACAGCGACAGTCATTTCCCCAGGAACAAATATGACGTTTCATGGCATCTGCAATGGAACTGTCATCCTCCGCAATTAAAATCTTATACATAATCGGACTTCCTTTTCAGATACTTTTCCTCAAATTCACTGACCGGAAGCGGCTTTGAGAAATAATACCCCTGGAAAATATCACAGCCTGCTTTTTTCAGATATTCTACCTGCTCCGGCGTTTCCACACCTTCCGCCACAGTCAGCAGATTCAATTTCTTTGCCATAGCAATAATGGCATCCATGATCACCCTGTTCTTTTCGTTCTGTTCTGTCTCCCTTAAGAAGCCCATGTCAAGCTTCAGTACATTTACATTGATATCCTTCAGCGTATTCAGGGAAGAATAACCGCTTCCAAAATCATCAATTTCTATCTGGAATCCATACTCGCGAAGGTTACTCAGAACAGAAATTGTTTTCTGCAAATCTGCCATAATTGCCGTTTCTGTAATCTCTAATTTTAAATTCAGCGGATCAATCTGGTATTTTTCTACCAGTCCGACAAAAGTCTTGTATATATCAATAAAATAAAAATCCTTTTGCGAAATATTTACAGAAATATGCAGATTCCCCTGCCCTTCCTCTTTCCATTTTTTTAACTGGATACAGGCAGCTTCCCATATATAGCTGTCAAGCCGGTAGATCAAACCGGTCTTTTCCAGCACTTCAATAAATATTCCGGGCGGCATCATCCCTTTTTCCGGATGTTTCCAGCGAACCAATGCTTCCGCCCCCAAAAGGCTCAAGTCGCCAGAAGAAATCTGCGGCTGCAAAAACATCTGGAACTGCTTCTCTGAAATCGCTGCATCAAATTCACTGATGATCATGTTCTGTTGATGCAGCTCTGACCAAAGCACATCATCATAGTAAGCGATATTCTGCGAATAGCTGTCCTTAATTTTGTGAATAGCCAAAAGCGCCCTGTCGCACATAACCGATACTTCAATTTCCGGATCAAGAATGCGGTAAACCCCCACGTGCACATGCATCCTGTATACATCCGTCTGCGCCAGATCCTCCACTTCCTGCGCAAACCGGATGAACATTTCTTCCTCATAATATTCTTTCCTGACGCAAATAGCAAACATATCCGACCCCAAACGGCCGAATACCGAATCAAACCGGGTATTCTCACGCAGCATCTGTGCCAGCTGAATCAGAATCTCATCCCCCCGCTCCTTGCCGAACAGCTCGTTGACCAGCTTAAAATCCTTAATATTCGATACAACGATATAGCGTTCTGTCTCCGAATCATCCTTTAACTTTTCCTTTACTCTCTCGCAAAACCGCTTCTGGTTGTAAATTCCGGTAAGTTCGTCATGCGTAGCACGATAGCGTTCACATTTCAGCTTCTCAACCGCTTCTGTTTCATCCTTCATTAAAAAATAACAGCCGATATAATGTCCCTTTTCATCCAGCAGCGGGTTATACTGCATTTCCATATAAACAGACTGGTCCGCGATCCTGCGTTTCATCTGCCAGGAATCCTCTTTCTTTTCCCCTATCTTTTTGCCGCAGTCACCCCACTCCGCCATAAAATCTTCCATGCCGGCAAAATGATTTTCCTTATCAATCAGGTCCCGGACCCATTGATTGACGTAAATGCACCGACCATCCTTATCAAAACACAAAATACCAATATCCACATCCTGAATCGAATACGACAAGAGCTTCACCATCAGCCCCTGCGGAACATACATCAGGGTAAAATATGCTATGGCAATCGCCAAAAGGATATACAGGAGAGGCGAAATATCAGCCGGAATAAAATCGACAAAACGATATGCCATATTTGCTGCCAGAATCGCAATGAGGGAAAACAGTATAAACTCATACTTTTTTCGGTACAGCTTAACCGTTTGAAATGTTTTCGTGATCAGTGTCAGCAGGGACAGCATCGCAATGACATACACAAATACAAGATGAATCCGATAAACAGGAACCTTGTGTATCATGACATTACAAAGCTCACCTTGACTGGTCACAGTCCGCTCAACCGTAAAGATATGCTGCGTCCATGTATTCAATACCATCGAAACCGTATCAATCGCGCATCCAATATAGGTCAGTGTTTTGATGACACGGTTTTCTTCAAAGCTTTCCGTATATTTCTGCACAAAGGTCAGCAGTACAACCACCAGCCAGTCTGTCGAGGCCAGATATATCCCAAAAAACAAGGCTGACAGCCATGCAGCATTCACTGTCACTGCAAAGGCATTCCACATAGCCGTTATAAGCGCAACTCCGAACAGCAGCTGTATGTATAGTCTGATTTCATTTTTAAACCTTCTTAACCAAAATATCCCTACAAACAGCAAAAAAGCCAGTCCGCAGGACAATCCAAAAAAAACTCCTATCATTCCGCTTTCTCCTTTGATTCCAATGCTATCATTACAAAACCAAAAACACCTGTTTTCATCATATCTTATATTTTACTATACTGCAACCCATTTTCTATTTTTAATAACCGTTTCTTATTTGCGGCCGGCATCCGGTCAGAGCGCCGGTTTTTCACGGTTTTCAAGCTCGGATAACAGCTCCCTTCTCCGCGTCCCGACCAAAAGCTCCCTGCTGTAACGCTGATACCGTTCACAGCTGTAGCTGCTAAGAAAAGAAACTGCTGCCTCTGACATCGTCAGCTCCGTCACAAAAAGAATCATCTCCTGCCCCTGTGCAAACGCTTCTTCCATAAAATCAAACCCATGTTCAAGCATTTGCCCTGCCTTCTTTTTTGTTTCATCAAGCAGCCTGCGCTGTTGATCAAAGCCCTCCTTTGCCTGCAGAAAGCTTTCCTTCGCCTCACCGGCCGAAGGCCGGCACTGCTTCAGACTTTCAAGCAGCCTTTGCCAGTTTTGTTTCTCTCTTCTGGTATAAAATCCGGCGTTTTTTCTGTCCTGAAATTCCTGCCGCCTCACAAGCAGCAGCTCTTCATAGCACGCCGCCGTATCCTGCGCACTCTCTACCTGCCCGCGGTATTCCTTCAAAAAGGCATACCACAAATCTGTCAGGTCTTTCTGCTCCTGCAGGCTGCGCAGCTGTTTAAACAGCCCGTCAAGCAAAAGCTGTACGACACTAAAACGCTCATCAAACGGCGCCTGCAGCAGCCTTTGGTAAATCTCTTTCCTGACTTTTCCCTGCAAAATGTCCGGAATACTGTAATCATCCTGATATTTCCGGTACAAATCCAGATAAGCGGCAACATCCTCTGCAACCTCTTCATGCCGCAAAAATTCATATACAATCTCTTCCGTTACCGGAATATGCAGCGCATCATACGTATCGAGCAGGGCGCCGAGATCTTCCCATCCTCTTGCTGTCACAAAACGAAGCCCATCCACATCTGTCTCCACCCGGTAAAAATTTTCAGGACGGATTTCCAGATAACTTAACAGTGCAGGATATATCCCTTCCGCCCTCGCATATTCTTTCCATGCCGCATAATCTGCATCAACGTCAATACGGCGGACCCGGTCGAGCGTAACCATATCAAATTCCCTGACCGATTTATTATATTCCGGCGGATTGCCTGCGGCAACAATAATCCAGCCCTCCGGCACTGCCTGGTTTCCGAACGTTTTGCATTGCAAAAACTGTAGCATAGTCGGCGCCAGTGTCTCGGAAACACAGTTTATCTCATCAATAAATAAAATCCCTTCTGTCAGTCCGGTCTCTCTCATTCTGGTATAAATGCTTGCAATAATTTCGCTCATGGTATATTCCGTCACAAAGCAGGCTTTTTCACCAAATTCCTCCTCCCGGATCATTGGAAGCCCTACCGCACTCTGCCTGGTATGATGCGTAATCGTATAGGCAACCAGCGCAATCTCACACTCTCTGGCAATCTGTTCCATAATCTGCGTTTTTCCGATTCCCGGCGGTCCCATCAGAAGCACCGGACGCTGGCGGATTAACGGAATCCGGTACTCTCCCCTGTCATCTTTCTGCAGATATGCGTGTACGGTATCTTTTATCTCCTGTTTTGCCTCTTTAATGTTCATTAATCTGATCCAAACCTTTCTGTTATACAGTCTTTCCCTCTCATTTTGCTCCGCATAAAAACGTCATTTACATTCTGCTATGCACCATGCACCGGCACATCCAAAAACTCCTCCTTCTCCAGCTGGATTGCCATGGCCCATGCGGGAACTGCTTTTCTGTCATAGTCCTGCAAAAAAACAAAAGCAGTCTTATAGGACGGTTTCTCTTTCGGATATATCCCTTTTCCGTCTGTAAAATACAAAAGGCCGCACAAATTCTGTAATTTTTTGTTTTCAAGCAATTCATTTACATAAGAAAATGCCGGGCGGAAATCTGTCCCGCCGCCGCCCTTTAACACAAAGCCCGCAAACAGCCTGTCCATCTCCTCCTGTCCGGAAAAAACAATGTCCTCCTGAACTTTCTCATCACACTGGATGATATGGAATTTTGCGTGATGAAAAAAACAGTCCTCCTGCCGCAGCAGCTGAAAAGTTTCTTTTAAAAACTGCTTCACCAGCTCTCCATTGGTCGAATAGCTGGTGTCAAGCACCACTGCGAAATCCCTGATTTTTTTGTTTTCCCTGCTTTCCAGCGGTTCAATTAACGGCACATTTTGATACAGCTGCAGCCCGTAAGTATAATATGATAAATCAAATTCTTCCGGATCACAGGTTAACTCCTCATACTGCACCATAAACTTTTTCAAAAATTCCCGGTAACTCCGGCGGCTGCGCTCTGCCTGCAGCTGACACTGCAAAAGCTGCTGCCCCTGCTCCTGCTCACTGCCCCGCTGTTTCTGCTCCAGACTAGTCTGGCGCGCTAATTTATTCCATTTCTTCTGCAGCAGAACCTGACTGCTGCCATTTTTTTCCTCTTTTGGCCAAAAAACATGGTCGTCCGCAAAAAATTCCCGGTACAGCGCCTGCTGCTCCAACGGATCCCTGTCCTGCAGCAGACGGTATATCTGCGCTGCTGAAATACCCTCATCTACCGTCTCCAGCTCCTGATACATCTGCTGCCTGGCATACGTTTGTATCCGCTTAAGTGACGGAATGTTTAAGTGGTCAATCACATATTCTGCAGCAATATCGCAGGCAATACCCCACACAAAGCGGTCCCTCTTTCCTGCAAGCCAAAGGTGCGAAAAAAGGCAATGCAGTACCGTATGCAGATACAAACGGTTTAAATATGCCGGATTCGTTCGGAATACGCGCAAAAGCTGTTCCACCGAAAAATACATTCTCTCTCCATCTGACGCCAGCGTTGTTACCCGTTTATCTGCCTGCGGCTGCAGTGCCGAAAGCGCTTTTCCAAGATAGCGCAACTGTATATACAGCTCATCATGCACCAGATGCAGAATCTTTTTTGCCATTTCCTGTTCCCATGCTGTCTGCGTCTGCTCACTCTTTCTAAAATTCGTCAAATCCGTATTCATCCCCGTTTCCCTCTTCAAACCATTCGTTCTGATATTGCATCAGCGCCCCAATCCCTTCCGTCCACCGGGCCGCCGTCTGCTCCACAAGAAACTGCTTCATCTGCTCCTGCGTAAACAGCCCCTGTGCGCCAAACCAGTAAAACCATTCCAGATTCCGGTCTGCCAGAAGCATACTTCCCAAAAAACGGGCATGCTGCTTTAGATATCTCCAATAAGACTGCTCCTGCCTGCACTGCAGCTGCACCGGATAATACAGACGGTTCATCGCTATCTGGCACAGTGTTTTTTCGCTTTCCGCCGGACAGTCCGAAGCAAACACCCTGTCATACTGTTCCAGGTCAACCACGCCATCCTGAAAACACTGCCTTGCCCGAAAGCCCTCTCCGTCAATGTTTAGTGCAAAAATATGCGCCGGTCCAATCTCATCATATGTCTCATAAAATTCCGGATAGACTAATACTGCCTCTGTCCGGCCCTTCCAGGCATCGCCCATCCCGCTTTCCGGGAAAGCCTGCGTTTTCCCATTCTCTCCCTCCGGCCGGATATTCTTTTTCACCGTCTTTTGAAAAACCACGGTGGTCTTTTGGCTCCGCTGCGCTAAAATCTGCCGGAGGCCGGATTTGTCCGCTATGCCGCCCCGCAATACAAAACGCTTTAACGCACTGCAATTCATAAATGCGTCGCTGCCAATCTGCGCAAGGGCGGTTCCGAACTGTATTTCTTCCAGGCAGCTGCACTGGTAAAATGCCAGATTTCCAAGCCCCTGCACACTGTCCGGCAGGGAAATTCCCTGCAGGTATTTTCCGCCAAGCTCTGTCACATTCTCATGCTGCAAATACGCTTTCACCTGTTCAAAAGACATTTTTTCAGAACCGCTTTTCCCCGGTCCGGCAAGCATACATGCTTCAACATGGCTTGTGCCTGCAAAACAATATGCCCCAATCTCCCAAACCGGATAGCCTTTAATATGTTCCGGCAGCTTTGCCGATGGGGCATCTCCAAACACCCGTAACAGGCGCAGCTTATTCTCTCCTGCCGGCTCATAACAGTACCATTGCTTCATAAACTACTCCATTCCGGCATAACGAAGGATTTCATCCAGAAAGCTTAGCCCCACACGGTATAAAACAAAAAGAATCGTAATTGCCAGCAATAGAATCAAAATCCGAAAAATCAGAAACGCGATTGCATAAGACCGCTTCTCTTCCGGTGTTTTCTTCCGGACTGCCAGCACAACCATATACCAGAAGCCAAAGATTGGAATACTGGAAAAGCATAATATCTGAAACCAGTTCCCGACTTTGCTGAACTTCTCAATTCTTTTTTTCTCCATCCGCTTTTCTCCTTCCTAATCCGTCGGGCTTTGCGTGCTCTCCGGTTCTTCTGTCACCTCCGGCTCCGATGACTGCTGACTGTTGTCTGAAGAAGCCTTCTCATCTGTCTTTTCCGGCAGATTCCGGATATATTCTTCATTTTTCTCAAACTGCGCCTTTAACGTATCGTATTCACTGTATGACTCACAGGCATCCAGCGCTTCCTTCGCCAGTGCAATCAATTCTTCATAATTGTCCGGCCTCTTTTTATAAGTGCGCAGCTTTCGGATTCGCGTCTTGGCAAGCTTAATCCGGCTTTTGCGAAGCGCCTTTGCCCGTTCTGCCTTTGACTTGTCCCTGCTCTCTTTTGCAAGCAGCTCATTTTCTTCCTTTTGCGCCTTTTCATAGGCCTCCGCCACCTTGCTCCAGGAAACATTGTCTTTTTTCAGCGAATTATATTTATTTTTCACCCTTGCCGCATAGCTTGACCTGACATCATCATCCTCAATCGAGGCAATCATATCGTTTACCTCTTCATATGTCTCTACAAACACATAGTATTCTGCGAGACTTTCTGTCGTCAGCTTTTCAAATGCCTTCAGTTTTTTCAAAACCTTTTTCTGGTATTTTTCATCCTTTAATTCTGCCGCATAATTTGCTTTTTCTGCCAGAATCAGCGTCGAAAAATAATCCTTGCCGGAGGTCCGTTTTCCAGTCGCCGCCGTTTCGGTTCCCTCACGGATGGAACCGTCTGAATTGTAATTTGCCAAACAGATAGTATCCGGAATAGAAAAATCCTGCGGCTCCTTACTTTTATGAATCTGATCCATATAATTTTTCCAGATTGTACCTGCAATCGAAGCGCCGCTTGCGCCAGGCATTGCCTGCGGCGTGTCATATCCCGCCCAAACAACGGTTGTATAATATTTTGTGTAGCCGCAGAACCACACATCCTTACCCGAATTTGTCGTGCCGGTTTTCCCTGCGCATATCTGGTCATTTTCCAGTTTTAGCTTGTTGGCAGTTCCATAGGATTCCGTAAATACCCCCTTTAACACATCCGTCATCAGCCATGCGGCATCTTCGGAATAAACCTGTGTCAGCTCTTCTGTATTTTTATAGACTGTGCCGTCTGAAACATGCTCAATCTCCCTAATACAGGTTCTGTCGCTGTAGCTCCCACCATTGGCAAGAGTAGAATATCCCTTTGCCATGTCCACTACGCGCACGCCTTCCGTAAAGCCGCCCAGCGAAAGGGCAAGATTATCATTGTCGACGTAGCTGATATTGTGAAAGTTCATCTTTTCCAAAAAGGATAATCCATATTCCGGCGTAATGGTATCCAGCACCTGCCATGCCACCGTATTCAGCGACCTTGCCACCGCCTCACGAATCTGTACATTGCCATAATAAGAACCGCCTGCATTTTTCGGTCCGTTTGTCAGCTTTTGGTCTGTCACCACGGTAGACGGCGAATATACCCCCGACTCAAATCCCGGCGTATAGTCAATCAATGGCTTGATTGAGCTGCCCGGCTGCCTTGCAGACAGGTATCCCCGGTTATATTCATCCTCTGTTCCTCTCCCGCCGACAATCGCAACTACATAATTCGTTTCGTTGTCCACGCAGACCGCTGCTCCCTGCAGCGCATATTTTCCCGTCTCCTTATCCTTTTCTTTGTTGTATGACAGCCCTTTGTCAACTGCTTTTTGCAGCTTCTTCTGCTTCTTCATATTGATTGAAGTGTACAATTTGTAGCCGCCCGCGCGGATCTGTGAACATTTTTCGCTGTATACCTCACTGTAACGCTCCTGATAATCTTCGTAATCGTCCTGATCCTCAAACAAATACTGAAACTGAAATTCATCCTGTTCCATCAGGGCAAGTGCGGCACAATGAATCGCATAGCTGGTCACATAGCTTTCCTTTTCCCCGTCCTCCGCGATCTGCAGCACCTGAAGTTCCTTCTTTACCGCTGTTTTATATTCTTTTTTTGTAATGACATCCTCCTGATACATTGTCTTTAGCACTTCATTTCTTTTTTCCAGCGCTGCTTCCGGATTGGTGACCGGATCGTACCCACTCGGATTATTCGACAGACCAATCAGCATGGCCGCCTCATCCGGCTCCAGCTCACTGCACGACTTTCCAAAATAATACTGGCTTGCCGCCTCCACGCCGTAGCAGCGGTTTCCATAATAATTGCTGTTGCAGTAAAATTCCATAATCTGGTCTTTGGTGAATTTTGCCTCTACGGCAGGAGCCAGTAAAATTTCTGCTATCTTACGGGTATAGCTTTTATCCTGGCTCAAAAGATTATTTTTGATCACCTGCTGCGTAATCGTACTTCCGCCCTGCGTGATCTCCATATTATTTTTCAGAAGGGCAACACCTGCCCTGAGAGTTGCAAGTACATCCACACCGCCATGTGTTTTAAAACGCTTGTCCTCAACAGCAATATAGCCGTTGTAAATGTATGGAGAAATATCCTGAATCGCTGCATATTCATATCTTCCGGTATTGACCGAAGCAACTTCGTTGCCTTTGGCATCATATATGACTGTGTCCTCCGTCATAATGAAATCATCTGCGCTCATATTGACCAGCTTATCAAATGCTTCTTCCCTTGCCTCCGTAAATACGGGAAGCACTTTAATATACAGACAGATGCCCACAAAAAACAGCAGTACCAGCGCAGATGCCAAAATGCCTAACATTGCGCTTAACACATTCGCCACTACTCCTGCATAGCTGGCAATGGTACCAAAAATAACCCGGACTACGCCTGCAATTCCTGCAGCTATCTTTTTGTTGTTCATAAGCAACCTCCGTCTGATCTGTAACATTGCATTTCATTATACTGTTTTCTGCTCTTTTTTTCAAGTTTTTCACGCGGGACAGAGTTTCCCTTATTGACACTGATTTTAGAGTTGTTTAAAATAGGTACTGGTAAATAGCATCACAGGAATATATACAATGAAGGAGAACAGACATGAACAGGACAACCTCCCGCTCCCATTTCGGATTTATCGGCTTTGGGCTGATCGGCGGATCCATTGCAAAAGGGCTTCGGAAAATCTATCCGGACAGCAAACTGATTGCCTATAATTATTACGAGACCCGCCCGCATCCAAAACTGGAAATGGCAAAAGCAGACGGCGTACTCACAGAAGTCACTGACACATTGGCAGACTTTTCCGATTGTGATGTGCTTTTTTTATGTGCGCCTGTCATTACAAACGTTGCCTATCTGAAAAAACTGATTCCTTATCTTTCCGAAACCTGTATTATTACTGACGTCGGAAGTGTCAAAGAAAACATACATACCGAAATCGAAGCGCTCGGACTTGGCGGGCAGTTCGTGGGAGGGCATCCGATGGCAGGATCCGAAAAAACCGGATATGAACATTCCGACCTGTCTATTTTTAAAAACGCCTATTATCTGCTGACTCCGACAGAAGAAACTGCACCGGAATATACAAAATGGATGATTGATTTTGCCAATGCGCTCGGCTCTCTCACCATGGTAATCGACGCAAAAACCCATGACCGGATCACTGCCGGCATCAGCCACGGTCCGCATGTAATCTCTGCCGCCCTGGTCAACACAGTGGCTTCCCTGGATCAGGAGGGCAATTACAGAAAACTGGCAGCCGGAGGCTTTCGGGATATTACGCGGATTGCTTCGTCATCCCCTGAAATGTGGCAAAATATCTGCCTGACAAACCCGGATGCGATCGAAGAATTTTTAGGACAGTTTATCGCACAGCTGACGCGCGCCAAAGACGCTGTCGCACATGGTGACGGAAAAACCCTGACTGAATTTTTTTCCTCTGCCAGAGAGTACCGCAGCACCATACAAAAATAATTCCGATACCAAAAAGATGTGTGCCGAAGCGTCACAAATCTTTTTATCGCAGGGCCGAATCTAAATTCGGTCCGCGTCCCTCAGCGAAAACGCTTCGGAACGGAGGAAATTATGCAAATTTTAGAAGGACTAAATCCCGAGCAGGAACGGGCGGTCAGACACGTCGATGGACCGCTGTTAATTTTAGCAGGCGCCGGTTCCGGCAAAACAAGGGTTTTAACACACCGCATTGCCTATCTGATCAGTGAAAAAAGGGTAAATCCCTGGAACATCCTTGCCCTGACCTTTACTAACAAAGCCGCCGGCGAAATGCGGGAACGGGTCGACAATATTGTCGGCGAAGGTGCTGAAGCCATCTGGGTCAGCACATTCCACTCTACCTGCGTGCGCATTTTGAGGCGCTATATTGAAGCGCTTGGCTACGAGCGCAGCTTTACCATCTATGACAGCGATGACCAGAAAACCCTGATGCGGGATATCCTGAAATATCTGCAGCTCGACCCAAAAAAATGGAAAGAACGCGCGGTTCTGAATGCGATCTCTTCTGCAAAGGATGAGCTGGTCACACCAGAGCAATACGAACTTCGTGCCCAGGGAGATTTTACAAAGGAAATCTATGCACGCTGCTACCGGGAATACGAAAAAAGGCTTCGTGATTCCAACGCACTGGATTTTGACGACCTGATCTGCAAAACAATCCAGCTGCTGCAGGAAAACGAGGAAATCCTTTCCTATTATCAGAACCGTTTCCGCTATATTATGGTAGATGAATACCAGGACACAAACACAGCGCAGTTTCGCCTGATCAGCCTGCTGGCAAATTACACACAGGAAGATGGCAGCGTTGTACATAACCTTTGTGTAGTTGGCGATGATGACCAGTCCATTTACAAATTCCGCGGAGCGAATATATACAATATCCTGAATTTTGAGAGCCAGTATCCACACACGGAAGTGATCAAGCTGGAAGAAAATTACCGCTCTACCCAGACAATTTTAGACGCCGCCAACTCCGTGATCAAAAACAATACGGTCCGCAAGGATAAATCACTCTGGACACACAAACCAAAAGGAGAGCCAATTCACTTTACACAATTTCAAAACGAATACGAAGAAGCCGGAAGTATTGCAGATGCCATCGCTGACGCAGCAGCTGCCGGCCTGGCGTCTTACAAAGATTTTGCAATCCTGTACCGCACCAATGCCCAGTCGCGTGTTTTTGAAGAAAAACTGCTGCTGCGCGACATCCCATACCGGATTGTCGGTGCAGTCAATTTCTACCAGCGCCGGGAAATCAAAGATCTTCTTGCCTATTTGCGCACAATCGAAAATGGGCTGGATGACGTCAGCGTTAAGCGCATTATCAATGTGCCGAAACGCGGTATCGGGCTGACAACAATCGACCGGATCACCCAATATGCACTGGACCACGAAACCAGCTTCTACGGTGCGCTGGAAAGCTATGAATATATCGACGGGATCAGCCGCAGCGCCGGAAAAATCGCTTCCTTTGTCAGTCTGATCGATTCTTTCAAACGGCATCTGAAAGAACCGGGTTACAAACTGAGCACGCTGCTGCAAGAAATTATCGAGGAAACCGGATATGCTGCTCTTTTGCGGGAAGAGGGCACGGAAGATGCGCTGGGACGCATTGAAAATATTGAAGAATTAGCCAATAAGGTTGCTGCCTATGAGGAAAACTGTGAAAATACGCCGACACTGAGCGGTTTTTTAGAGGAAGTTGCGCTGGTTGCCGATATTGACAACGTGGACGACAGCAATAACCTGGTTCTGTTAATGACACTGCACAGTGCAAAGGGATTGGAATTTCCGTATGTGTACCTCGTCGGGATGGAAGATGGCATTTTCCCGGGGTATTCTGCTGTACTGGAAGGGGATGGCGAGGAAATGGAGGAAGAACGCCGCCTCTGCTATGTCGGAATCACGCGTGCAATGCAAAAGCTTTCCCTCAGCTGCGCCCACTCCCGTTTTCGAAACGGCGAGCAGCAGTTTAACCGCCCATCCCGTTTTATTAACGAAATTCCGCGTTATCTATTTCAGCAAAGAAAAACTGCTGCCAAAAAAGCAGCTGCCAGCCAAAAAAACAGTTATTCATCAAGCTGGAATCCGCTTGCAGAGCGCTCTGCAAAGCAGGCGGCACACAAAGCCTCCGGGAAAGATCTGCTCGCCGGAAACCCAATGATCTCAAAAGGCTTTGCCGGACTGGGCAAACCGTCCGCCAGTCAGCCGGTCACGATTTCCTACACCATTGGGGACAGAGTAGCGCACAGCCGCTTCGGCGAGGGAAACGTGCTGAACTTAACCGAGACCAATGGGGATTATCAGGTTGAAGTCGCATTTGACAATGGCATCCGCCGGAAAATGATGGCTTCCTTTGCAAAACTGAAAAAAAGATAGATATTATTGGTATAATGTGCTATAATGATGAGCAGACTGAAAATAAAAAACAGGAAAGGCAGGGGGTTCTCATGACAAATAAGGTTGATGACATTTTAAACAATGTAAAAATTAAAGAATTATTGCACAAAAAGGAGCTGGAGGAAAAGAACAAAAATACCATCATGATTGTTCTTGCGATTATCGGCGCTGTTGCTGCTGTTGCTGCCATTGCCTATGTCGTATACAAGCATCTTACTCCGGATTATCTGGATGATTTTGATTCGGATGATATCTATGACAGCTTTGATGATGATTTTATCGAATTTTCAGATGAAAAGCCGGAAGCAGAGGATTAATTTCCCAGCTATCTATACCCATCGAAAATTTAACATAAAAAACCGAAATGGAATATTCCATTTCGGTTTTTTATGAAAAAAGAAAGGATATATGAACCATGAAACTTTGGGGAGGACGATTCACAAAAGAAACCAACCAGCTCGTACATAATTTTAATGCTTCTCTCTCATTCGATCAAAAACTTTTTGAAGAAGATATTCAGGGAAGCATTGCCCATGTCACCATGCTTGCAAAACAGGGCATTTTAAGCGAGCAGGACGAGAAAGCAATTATTGACGGATTAAACGGAATCTGTGAAGATATCAAATCCGGTGCGCTTGCCATAGATGAAGAACACGAAGACATTCACAGCTTTGTTGAAGCACATCTGATCCAACGGATCGGCGATGCCGGCAAACGCCTTCACACCGGGCGCAGCCGCAACGATCAGGTCGCGCTGGATATGAAGCTGTACACCAGAAAAGAAATTCTGGAGATGGACAAGCTGTTAAAAGATCTTTTAGCGAGCCTGTACCGTATTATGCAGGAAAATCTGGATACCATCATGCCCGGCTTTACCCATTTGCAAAAGGCACAGCCGATCACTCTGGCCCATCATATGGGCGCTTATTTTGAGATGTTTAAAAGAGACCGTTCCCGCCTGCACGATATTTATGAGCGAATGAACTACTGTCCTCTTGGCTCAGGCGCGCTTGCCGGAACAACCTATCCGCTGGACAGAGAAATGACCGCATCTTTGCTTGATTTTTACGGTCCGACCCAAAACAGTATGGATTCCGTATCAGACAGGGATTACCTGATCGAGCTGTGCTCTGCCATGTCGGTTATCATGATGCATTTAAGCCGTTTCTGCGAGGAGATCATTATCTGGAACACAAACGAATACCAGTTTATTGAAATCGACGATTCTTATTCTACCGGCAGCAGCATTATGCCGCAGAAAAAAAATCCGGACATTGCCGAGCTGGTCAGAGGAAAAACCGGACGCGTCTATGGCTCGCTGATTTCACTTCTGACAACCATGAAGGGGCTGTCCCTTGCCTACAACAAGGATATGCAGGAGGATAAAGAGCTTGTCTTTGATGCAATCGACACAACGAAGGGCTGTATTGTCCTGTTTCATGGGATGTTAGATACCCTGACATTCCGCAAAGACAACATGCGTGCCAGTGCAGAGGGCGGGTTTACCAATGCGACAGACGCAGCAGACTACCTCGTCAGCCACGGTGTTGCGTTCCGCGATGCACACGGCATCATTGGACAGCTTGTTCTCTACTGTATTGACAAAAATATTTCTCTGAGCGAAATGACACTGGAAGAATACAAGGCAATCAGCCCGGTATTTGAAGAGGATATCTACGATGCCATCCGCATGGAAACCTGCGTCTCCAGACGAAACACAATCGGCGCGCCGGGACAGGAGGCCATGAAACAGGTGCTGGCTGTCTACAAAGACTATCTGGAACAAAACTGACCGGTCCAATGACTGATCTAAGAATCTGCCTTCTGTAAAAGCTGGCAGATTCTTTTTTTATCTATTTTCCCACTGTCGTTGTGCGGCAGCTGCCGGACTGCATAAATCCGGTTTGGCATTTCAAATTTTGCCAGCTTACCGCGAAGCGCGGCAAACAACGCCTCGTCCCTAATCTCACAAATTTCCGACGCTTCTCTCCCATCGGCAGCTTTCTCCCATTCGACAACTGCCGTTAAAAACTGCCGCTCCCTGTCAGATAACACAACGGCAGCCTCCCGGATTTGCGGAAGCTCCTCTAAACAGTTTGCAATCCGAAGCGTCGATACTTTTCTGCCTTTCCGGTTCACAATATCATCACTGCGCCCCTCAAAATATAAATTCCCATCCTGATCCAGATACCCCATATCCGATAACGTATACGGACAGGTAATCCCTTCGACATGATATCTGGTATCAACGTAGATCGCCCGGTCTTTCACTGTTATACTCACACCCGGAAAGGGTTTTCCCACCAGATTTCTTTTATCTGTCATATCCGCATCAGTCACATACGTAATATAATTCAACTCACTGGCTCCATAATATAAAATCACCTTTGCCTCCGGAAAACAGCCCTTCAGCCTCACTGCATCCTGCCTGCCCATGCTCTGGGAGCCGGAAAGAATCGTATGAACCCGTAAATCCGGCTCGCGAACCAGCTTTGGCAAAAGCAGCAGCTTCGAAGGAATCAGATAAATCGAATTGACCTGATGCTCTCTGATAATCTGCGGCCATCTTTTCGGCTGAAAGTCATTTTGTGCAACAATCGTTCCCCCTGCATATATCTGCGCCAGATACAGATTCAGATTTCCCGTAAAGGCAAGGCTTCCATGTGCAAACAGCACACTTTCCCTGTCAATGCCAAAAATCCTGTTCTGTACCGGAAAATAATCCGCCCAGCTTGCGTAGCTGCGAAACAGGATTTTGGGAACACCGGCAGAGCCTGATGTCATTACCCCATTGCACGCCTGTGCAGGCACATTTTTAATTGTCGGAATCTCTCGTTGCCCATTTGGCACAATCACCGGGACAATGCCCAATGCATTACATGCAAAAAAAGAGAGCAGCTGCTGCAATATCCGCTGTTCCCGAATCAGATATACAGACGTCTGCTTTCCCATCGCATCCGCTTTCTCTAAAACAAGGCGGACTAGCTTTCCATAGCTGTAGGAAACACCATCCTCAATCAGCGCGGTTTTTTCGGAATCCTGTTTTTTCAACAGCTTAAAATAATCCATATTCTGACCGCCTTTCCAAAAGAATTGCTGTCCCAATGCCTCCGGCTGCCGCAATGCTGCAAATGCCATAAACACGTTCTTTTTTCTGCGAAATTGCTGTTTTCTGCATGGCTTTTAGTGCGTGGAGTGTAATAATACCGCCGGATGCGCCGTACGGATGGCCATAGGCAAGCGCGCCGCCAAACAGATTATAACCGGATACCCGTTCCGGATAAGCTCTGGCAAAAAGCTCATCAATTACCGCAAAGGCTTCATTGCATTCATAGACAGAAACGTCCCTGTAATCCAGGCTATTTCTCTCCAGCAATCTGTCAATCACAGCAATCGCGGCTTTCGGGCTCATCTGCGGATCCGTTCCCGCCACCGCTGTGTCCAGAAATTCTGCCCACGGCATCCTTTTGTGCTTTCTGCAATAGCGCTCCGAAGCTAAAACCACAAATGCTGCCCCATCATTGGTCAGACATGCATTTGCAGCGGTTGTAACCTCGCCGTCCTGCAGCACGCAGGGAAGCCGATCTAACAGCCTCTGGTTCATCCGGTCCCTGATTCCCTCATCCTGGCAGCTCCCCTCTCTGACTTCAACAAGAATATCCCGGAGAACGCCGCTCTCCCTCGCTTCTCTTGCAAGCCTGTGGCTCTGCAGAACCCAGGGATCCAAATCCCTCCGGCTAATGCCCTCTGTCTGTGCCGTGCGTTCCGCTCCTTCTAACATTGCTGTCTGACGGTGGTTTCCCGGCATAAATTTGGCTACCCGGTAGCGTTTATCCTCTCCCTGATAATCCGGATGATTTTTGTGATATGCCCTCCATGGCGCTGTCGAACTGCTTTCAAATCCCCCGGCAATCACCAGATCCGCCTGGCCGCACTGCAGCTTCGCCGCCGCCACTGCAATGCTTTCCAATCCAGAGCCGCACTGCACATCAATCGTATATGCCGGAACTTCCTTTGGCAGTCCTGCCTCCAGTGCCATCAGCCTTGCAATATTGCCCCCGGCTCCGACTGCATTTCCCGCAATCACCAAATCAGGCTGTTT
Organism: Clostridiaceae bacterium; assembly: GCA_021200535.1. GTDB lineage: Bacteria > Bacillota > Clostridia > Lachnospirales > Lachnospiraceae > Butyribacter. Next base: position 29,286 of record JAJQGL010000086.1, read on the forward strand.
GATTTCATACTTTTGAAGGACATACTGCAGCACAGCTGCCCCCAGCCGCTCTGCCGGAATCCTTCGGTACATGCTGTTTTCTATACCGATATAGCTCCTCGCTCCGCCCAGCACATAAACTCTGTCCATCCTGCCCGCTTCCTTTCCTCTAACGCGCTGCCTGATACCCCAGCCTTTCCAGCAATTCCATATCCTTTTCAATCGTAATGCCGGAGGTTGTCAGCATATCACCCGAAATAGCGGCATTTGCACCTCCTCTAAAGCACGCCTCTCCCTTATCCGGAAGCAGGCCTCTTCCGCCCGCCATGCGCACCATCGCATCCGGCACAATAAATCTGGCAACCGCAATAATCCGGCGCAGTTCATCTGCCGAAAGTCTCTCTTTCTTCTCATACGGCGTACCTGGTATGGGATTTAACAGATTAATCGGTATGGATTTAACTCCCAGCGCACGGATATCTAAAAACATGTCAATCCGGTCCTCCATCGTCTCGCCAATCCCCATAATGCCGCCGGAACAAACCTCAAGGCCCGCTCTTTTTGCTGCCTGAATCGCAGCAATCTTATCCTCATATGTATGCGTTGTACAAACCTCGCCAAAATATCTGCGGGAGGTTTCCAGATTGTTGTGGATGCGGGTCACACCGGCTTTTTTCAGCTTACAAAAATCTTCTTCCTCCAGCAGACCAAAAGAGCCGCAAACCGAGATGTCAACCGTTTCCTTAATATCACGAATACTGTCACAGACCTGGTCCAACTCCTGTTTGCTAATCCTCCTGCCGGATGTAACAATCGAATACCTTGCAACACCGCGCTGTGCATTATATTTTGCTCCCTCTGCAATCTTATCTGACGGCAGAAGCGCATAGGTGTCCACATCGGTCTGATAGCACCCTGCCTGTGCGCAATATTTACAATCTTCCGAGCATTTACCGCTTTTTCCATTAATAATCGTACACAGATCAAATGCATTGCCGCAAAAATGCTGCCGAATCCGGTCAGCCGCCTCACACAATTCCTCCAAATCTGTTTCCAGAAGGGCAAGTGCCTCTTCTCTTTGTATCTGGCCGCCCTCCAAAACTTTCTTTGTAAGAAAAGCGAAATCCATCTTATTTTGTTTTTCCATTTTTTTGCCTCCATGTTGTGACCGCAGGGAGCAGCTTTTGTTAAATTGAATAAATTCGATTGACGTTGGCAGAGCCTGCGGCACCAACAATCTTTTTTATTTGTCAGTATAACAGTATAACCCTGCTTTGTCCCTTTGTCAACCAAATCTTGCACATGGTTGACAAGCAAAAAAAACTGCTATATACTTAGGAAAATAAATAAGAAATGGAGAACAACAATGAATCAATCAACCAACAAAGAAACATTTTCTACCCGATCTCTGGTCACTATGGCAATGTTTGCAGCCATCCTTTGCGTCTCTGCCTATATCAGTATTCCGCTGCCAAACGGCTCGCACATCACCGCCCTGAACTTTGTCATGACGATAATTGCGCTGTCCTTTCCACTGGCACAATCCTTTTTTATTGCACTGCTCTGGATTCTTCTCGGCGCTGTCGGCATCCCGGTTTTTATCGGCGGGAATGCCGGAATCGGCTATCTTTTCGGAAACCTGGGCGGCTTTAGCTTTGCATTGCTTTTGACTGCCATTTTACTCCCGCTCCTGTGCAGGCGGAAATACAACCGCATCTATTTTACCGGTATCGCCATCGCATCTGCTATTTTTGTAGACTTGTTCGGCTCTATCTGGTATATGCTTCTATCCGGCACCCCGTTACCAGCATCTCTTCTGGTCTGTTTCCTTCCTTTTATCCCACTGGATCTTCTCAAAGCAGTTGCTGCCGCACAGATTGTTCCGCAGTTCCGCCTGGCACTGAGCAAAGCCTAGTATAGCGTTTTTCGTTATTTCCTATGCATGGAAAATTCATATTCCTTAAACTGTTCAATCGTATCCTGAATTGTTCTGTCATCTGCGTTGGCAAGCTGCTTATCGCGCTCACGCTTATATTCCCTCTCTTCAAGAATATTGCCGGGACCTGCCACGCAGCCTCCTTCACAAGACATTCCCTCAATGAAATCCTCCGGAAGCTTTCCCGCTTTCATCAGGAACAACGCTTTTCTGCATTCTTCTGCGCCATTGCACTGGCGCACATTGACACCGGCACTTGTTCCCTGTTCCATCAGCGCCTGCTTTACTGCCTTTGTCACACCGCCGGAATTGGAATATCTCTTCGCATGGATACTTCCATTCTGCTCTTCCATGGTACACGGTTCCAGCGTTATATTCTTTGCACGGAGCATCGCATTTAATTCTTCAAACGTAAGCACCAGATCAGCGTTATCGCCCGGATGCTCCTGATCCTGCCCCGCTTCACTCTTTTTCGCAATGCATGGTCCGATAAAAATGCAGACCGCATCCTTATGCATCGCCTTAACCAGTCTGGCCGTAGCCGCCATCGGTGATACTGTTGTCGAAATATTGTCAATCAGCTCTGGAAAATGACGGCGAATCATATGTACAAACGCCGGACAGCATGAAGTTGTCATCTTTTTTCCCTGCTGATATGCCTCTGCCCATTCCTTCGCTTCCGAATCCGATACAAAATCTGCTCCAATCGCTACATCAACCATATCTTTAAAGCCAAGTCCTTTCACGCCATTGCGGATGGATTCCATGGTGATGTCCCTGCCGAACTGTCCCTCAGCTGCCGGCGCAACCAACGCGTAAACCGGTTTGTCGCTCTTTAACGCTTCAATCACTTCAATCATACGCGAGCTGTCTGTCACTGCACCGAATGGGCAGGCATGGATGCATGCGCCACAGCGGATACATTTTTCATCATTAATCGTTACTTTTCCGTCCTCTCCTACCTGAATGGCGTCAACCGGACAAGCGCGGCGGCATGGGCGCATAATGTCCACAATCGCATTGTATGGACAGGCTTCATAACACTGGCCGCACTCCTTACATTTGGACGGATCAATATATGCCTTATCACGCGTCATCGTGATCGCGCCAAAACGACATGCCTGCATACATTTCTTTCCCATGCACTTCTGGCAGTTATCTGTCACCGTAAACCTTGTAATCGGACAGTTCTCACATGCCGCCGGAATAATCTGCACCGTATTGTGACACGGTTCCCCTGTATTTGGGTTTCTATTTTTGGCAAGCATAATACGCTCGCGGATAATCTCTCTTTCCTTGTAAACGCAACAGCGATAGCTCGGTTTATTGCCCGGGAGGATTTCATAAGGAAGCGTTGCCTCAATCTGCTCTAAATTCCCCTCAAAAGCTGCTTTTGCCACATGATACAGCACCTCATTTTTTACATCCTCAATGGTATCGTTTTCGTTTAACATGCGTTTCCTCCTTTTCTCAGCATCTCTGCTAATATATGGTATAATTTTTTTGGTTCAATCGGTTTTGCCAGGTGTACGTTCATCCCGGCTTCCCTCGACATTTTAACATCTTCATCATATGCATTTGCTGTCATCGCAATAATCGGAATTTTTTCTGCATCCGCCCTTTCCATGGAGCGTATCTGCCTGGCTGCCTGCATCCCGTCCATCACCGGCATCCGGATATCCATCAGGATGGCATCAAAAAATCCCACACTCGATGATGAAAATTTATCTACCGCTACCTTTCCATTTTCAGCACAGTAGACCGATACTTTCTTTTTGATCAGCAGCTTTTTGGCAATCTCAACATTTAGCGGATGATCATCCACTAAAAGAACCCGTTTATCCGCCAGAATCTGATCGTCAAAATCCGTATTCAGCACCTGACTGCTTCTCTCATATTTATCTCTCGCAATTTCAAAACAAAGGCTGACAATAAACCGGCTTCCCTTGCCCGGCGTACTCTCTACCTGCATAGAACCGCCCATCAGGTCAACAAGGCTTTTCGTAATGCTCAGCCCCAAACCGGTTCCCTGTACCTGGGAAGAAACCGCATTGTCTTCTCTGGCAAAAGGCTGAAACATTTTTTTCTGGAATTTCTCACTGATTCCAATTCCTGTATCTGCCACAATAAAATCGCAGGATACAATATTGTCCTGAATCTGCAGATTTTCTGTCTGAAAAACAACCGTTCCGCCCTCTGGTGTAAATTTCACCGCATTGGACAAAAGATTAAAAAATATCTGGTTGAGGCGTACCCGGTCTGTCATGAAAACATAGTCATTCTTTAGCTGGCCAATCTTTAAGCAGATGCCTTTTTCTCTGCAGGATGTCTCGAACATGGTCCGCAGACTTTCAATAAACTCGGTATAGGAATAGGCTTCCCTTTTCAGCTCGACCGCGCCATCTTCAATCTTTGCCATATCCAGAATGTCATTAATCAATCCCAAAAGAAACTGGCTTGCCGAATTGATTTTTTCCAGATTCTCCGTTACCACCTCAGGTTTGTCAACCTCATCTAAGGTCAGTGCGGTAAGTCCCAGAATCGCATTCATCGGCGTCCGCATATCATGGCTCATCCGTGACAGAAATTCCGTCTTTGCCGCATTTGCTTCTTTCGCCTCGATCAGCGCCTGCTCCAGACGCTCCATCTTCTCCTCTACATGCTTCATAAAAAATATACCCTAACATTCTTTCTTCAGTCTTGCCCCACTCTCAATAACCGCTTTCTGTGCCAGCACCTTTAAAACATCCACATAGGCATCGCCAAGCTGCCTTTCTTTCTGCACAAGCGGCAGCTCCGTGCAGCCAAGGACCAGCTTTTCAGCTCCTTTCTCAAAAAGCGCTTCGCTGACAGCAGAAAACATTTCCCAATCTATTCGTTTTCCTTTTTTTATCTGTCCATAAATAATTTCCATTACCATGCCCTGCAGCCTCTCGTCCGGCACAATGATATCAATGTCCACAGCTCGAAATTCCCGTTCCAAAACGCCGCTTTTCAGGGTGCCTGTCGTAGCAAGAATCCCTGCTTTTTTCACCCCGGCTGCCGACATCCGGCGAGCCACCTCTTCCGGCATAGAAAGTACCGGTTTCCCAATCCGGTCCTCCAGCTGCTCCCGGAAATAATGTGCTGTAATACAGGGAATCGTAATGAAATCTGCCCCTGCCTGGATCAGCTCCTTTGCGGACTGCTCCAAAACCGGCAGTGGATTTTCCCTGCTCTGCCCTAAAATATATGCTGTCCTGTCTGGCGTATCCGGCACACTTTTGAGCAATACTCTGGGATGCTCCTGATCACAGTCTGCATCCGTCAATCTGGTAATCCACTCCAGATACCATACCGTCGCCATCGGACCCATTCCTCCAACAATTCCTATCGTCTTCAAAAAATCCCTCCTTTGTTTTATGGATTTGGACTGATTTTCTTTTTTGCACGCTTTGGATATGCATTTGTCTGAAAACGGAAGGTACTGCTTGAACCGCCTTTCCAGCCCGAAAGCTGTGCATCGGTAATCAGGCAGAATGTCGCAGCAGTACGCCGCGGTGTCGTGTCAAGATGGTACCAGCCCCCTTCGACATAGACCAGATTCCACCAGTGATGATAACCTTCATAAGAAGGATATCTTGTAATCTGGATATTCGGAATACCCGCCCTGGTCAAAAGCAGCCTTGTCATCGAATAAAAAGTATAGCAGTCTCCGGAACGGTACCGGATCCCATTAACGGCAACCGTTCTCCAGTCTTTATGTGTTCCATTGTCCACATAGACACCGTGTCCCTTTACGTATTTATAGATTGCCCTTGCTTTTTTCTCGTCCGAAGCGCTTTTTTTCGTAATGGATTTCAGTACCGTATCCGCAATGGATTCTGCTGTTCCCGGAACATATACCTGAACCTTTGCCCATGCCGTCCCTACATTTCCCGCTTTATCCTTTGCCGAAAAACGAATCTTATAAACTCCATCCTTTTTCCAGTTAATCCCACTGGTGTCAACCGTAAATGCAACTTTCCCATCTCTTTCGTCCTCCGCGGAGACATATTTTTTAAAGTTATATGTCTTTTTGCGGTCAGAATAATAAACCCGGTATATGTCACTGCCATTGCAGCTGTTTTTTCCAACCCATCCGCTAAATTCCGGCGCTTTTTTATCTGCTGTCGCCCAGCGCAGGGATGTTTTTTTTGCAGATACATTGTAAGAATATAATGCTTCTCCCGTATATAGCTTAATTTTCTGCAGCTTCATCGCAGAAAGCTTTCCTGTGTAATCGCCTGTACAGGAAACCCTTGCTGACTTTTTTTCGGCTTGATATTTTTTGCAGTCAGCGTCACGGTTTTTGTCTGATATTCCGTCTTTTTTACTGCAGAGCCTGAGCTGCTGTCTGCTGTTACGGAAACAGCCGCCTTTACCGTATAATAATATACAATCTTTTTTACAGTTCCCTTTGCGGCCCGATTCTGCACCACAGCAGAATAAATCATTTTGCCGGAGCTGTTCTTTGCCAGTTTCTGTCCGGAAAGCTGCACCTCATCCAGTGCAACCGGCAGGGAAGGCATTCTGCTGCTGTTTGTCACCTCCAGCGAAAAGCTGGCGGACTGATAGCCGGAACGCTTCACCTGAATCGTCACGGTTCCCGCTTTTTTCCCAGTGATTGTCCCACTCTGCGTCACGGAAGCAATCTTTGGATTACTGCTGACATATTTCACTTTTTTTGTCTTTGCATGAACGGAAATCTGTTTTCCCACTGCAACATTCTGCGCGGAAATGGAAGCCTGTACCTTAAGCGCCCCAGCTTTCTGGCTCACTCCTGCCATGCTCAGGCTGTCATTTCCAAAAAGCAGCACTGCCGCGATCAATACAACAGACAGTTTTCTTCTTATTTTTTTCATTTTTCGCCTCATAATTTAATTATTTTGTTGCTACATAACGAAGATTTGTAACCTTTCCATCCGTTATCTCAATCTGCAGCTTGCATTTTCCTTTTTTGTATGTATAGATGCCAAAGTTATCTTTGACCGTTCCATATTTCTTTTTCACGTCCTGTAATGTACTGCCGATCTTAATGCCCTCTTTTGTCTTGACATTAGACGTCAGAAATGTAATTCCGTTTACATACTCCGGCCCGTTATTGGAATTGGAATACGTATACAGAATAAAGTCCTTGTAGGTGTATGTCCTGTCCTTCCCATCATATGCACAGCTCTTTGTCACCTTCTTCTTTAAGGGAGTTCCTGCTTTTTTCAAAAATTTCTTTGCATTGGAGTGCATAGATATCGTTACTTTTTTGTTTGTGAACTGATATCCTGCAGACTTTGCCTGCGCCGCTGCTCCCATACCGGCAAATCCAATGATAAACGCCATACAGATTGCCATCCACTTTGTTACTGCTGTCTTTTTCATACTCATTTCCTCTCTTCCTTGTATACAATGCATACGCCATATACATTATATACATTTCATTTCTACTTTAATAGCTCCGGATCTCTCCGTATGTATCTATTTCCTCCTGCTGCTTTTCCTGCATGTCCAGGTAAAAAGTATATTTTTCATTATATACCTTTTTTAGCGCCTCGTCATCTCTGTGATCAGCCAAACCGTATTCCTCTGAGAGTACCCGGCCAAGATACTTTGAAAGCTTATCCGCTCCGGACAGATTCATATGCAGCCCGCCGTCATAGGTATCTGTCTCATAGTCGATGCCGGTTTCCTCAAGCAAATCATAGAAGTTGATATAAGTAAGCTGATATTTTTGGGCATACTCTTCAACCTGCCTGTTATCTGATTCATACCACTCCGGCGCCAGACTTGGCGCTTTCATTAAAATCAGCGTAATGTCATTGGCTTCACACAGCCTGCGCATCTTATCCAGATACTCCATCGGATATTCTCCAAACAGCTCCCCTTCCTTTGTCGTGGAATCTGCTGCGGAATCCTGCGCCTCATCTGCGTCTGCCCCATCAATCTCTCCCCATGGATCCTCCAGCGCCTCATCTGCCCCTTCGATCTCCTCCCATGGATCCTGAATCTCCTCTTCTTCCTCTGTATCCGTGCCAAACAGCCATTCTGTATCCGCCACATCAGATTCACTGACCGGCAGCACATCAATCCGCATGTAATATCCGTTATGTGTCACCTTTCTGGCCTTATTATAATATGTCAGATCGTTTTGGTTCAGCTCCAGAATCCTTCCATGATAGCGCAGAATCGGAAAAATATAATCCAGCATATTTTCTCCGCTGCACATGGATGCCTGAATCGCCTGGTACTTTATCTTTGACCACTTCATCCCATCCAGTGTCATACGGTTATATTCCTCCCGCTGAGGCTCCCCATGCGTCAACGCCTGCACATTATAAATCACAACCTTTGGCGTCTCATACTGAAGCGCTTCTTCCAGAAGATAATAGGACTGCCATGTCAGCTGCTGCGCATTTCCCCTGATGTAGCTTGTAATGCCATACTGCTTCCACAGATACATCGGATCGATGTTTTCATAGACCTCACAGTCCCCGACCAGCAACACATCATGCTCCGTCGTCTCGTCATAGTATTCTGCCGTAAAATTCCCCTCCGGCACGTCATCCGCATATTTGGGTTCTACCAGCCTCTGCAGCCCGAAAAACAGCAAAAGCACAACCAGTACAGAAAGAAGTGCCGTTACTATTTTTTTGTCCTGTTCATATGTATCCTCCACGCTAAAACTGATTGTAAATAAACTGTCTCGCATCATACCCAACGCCATAGCTTCCAAACAGAATAACGGCAAAAAACAGAAGCACAAACACACTATACCGCACAAGATACGGTTTTTCAGACAGCTTTTCCCGCACACTGCCGTCTCTTCCCAGCATACTCACCAAAAACATTGCAAGCACCCCTGCCGCCGCCACAAAATATTCTGCGCCCGAAAGCCCCAGGTCCGTCAGCTCCTGCCTGGTAACCGGATGAAGTCCCCATTGTGTAAACATATGTATAAACTGGCGAACCGATACCCGTACACTGCCATAGGTATCAAACAGCCGAATGCAGCACATCAGCAAAAATGTGCGCAAAACCTGAAACATGCGATAGCCGAAGGCTGCCGCAAGCTTCGGAAACCTTTGGTGAAATCGCTGATAAAGCGGGGCAAGTTCTTCCGAGACAAGAATAATGACGCCATTGGTCAGCCCCCAGACAATAAAATGCCAGTCAGCCCCATGCCAGATTCCGGTTGCAAACCATGTCAGGATCGTGGCAATATAAACCGCAATCCTTCTGGCAACCGGCATTCCAAAACGTTTTTTGGACCAGGTAGACAACGCCTTAACCGGCCTGCTCAGACTGCATGGATAAAATACGTAATCGCGAAACCAGGTTCCCATGGTAATATGCCATCTGCGCCAGTATTGTGCAATGTTTTTTGAAAAAAAAGGACGAATAAAGTTTTCCTCTACCCGAATGCCAAACACCTGCGCAATACCTATCGTAATATCGATGCCGCCGGTAAAGTCTGCATACAGCTGCACCGCATAAAACAGCATCCCGACAAAAACAAATGCCCCGGTATAATATTCCGGATCATCCATCAGGGCAGCGACCGCTATGTTCAGACGGTCCGCGACCACCAGCTTTTTAAAATAGCCCCACAAAATCCTCTCCAGACCGAAACGCACCTGCTTCCAGTCAAAGGCATGTTCCTGATATAACGTCTTTGACAGATCGGCATAACGGCTGATCGGCCCCTGAATCAACTGCGGAAAAAAAGAAACAAACAGTGTAAAACGCAAAAAGTTCTTTTGCGGTTTGCATTTTCCCCAGTATACGTCCAGCAGATACCCAACCGCCTGAAACGTATAAAACGAAATTCCCAGCGGAAGAATCAGATCGGCGTATCCAAGGCTGTCCCTGCCAAATTTTTCAAAAACGACATTGACATTTTCAATCACAAAATTTGTATATTTTAATACTGCCAGAATCCCAAGATTCAAAAAGAGGCATAAAAGCATATACCGCTTCTTCTTTGTATTAATTCCCTTTTTATAAAGCCTTTTTTCCTCTCTCGACGGTTTCGCAATTTCCCCTGCCTTCACCGCGGCATCATATGCCGCCAGCTTTTCATCCAGCGCCCCGACCGCCCTTCCGGCCAAATATACCGTCATCGAAGTGAACAGAATAAACACCGGATACCAGGTGCCTGCCGAAAAATAAAACAGAAAATTTGCCGCCAGCAAAAGAATCCACTGAAACCGTTTTGGAATCAGATAATACAGGATAAACACCATCAGAAGAAACAGGATAAACTCATATGATATAAACATGATATCCCTCCCAAATGGTTATTCATCCAGCAGACGTGCAATCATCTGTGCAAGGCTGTCCACCGAATTAAAATTTTGTGCAATAAAGTCCCTTGCCGTAATTTCCACATCAAATTCCTCCCCCAGTTCCGTTACCAGAGTAACCAGGTCAAAGGAATCCAAAACCTTATCGTCCACCATCTTTGTCTCTGCTGTAAAATCAATATCCTCATGAAGCTCCTGCAAAATTGCCAAAATTCCCTCTTTGATTTCTTCGATATCCATATTTTCCTCCAATTATAATACACCAGCTTATGTCATTTGTTCTGACTCCGGCGTTTTTTTCTCTGTGATAAATAAATCTCCTGCATTTTAATCCGGTCTATTTTCCCATTCGGCAGCATCGCAAGGCTGTCCACCGAAAGGATTGCATTGGGCAGCATATACCGCGGGAGCCTTTCTTTTAGTGCGGCCGTAAGGCTCTTTTTATCGATATCTCCTACATAAAACAACACGATTTTACCGCTCTCCCGGATATAAATACAACAGCATGCCTTCACGCCGCCCAAGAGCGCAGCATCCGCCTCAATCTCACCTAACTCAATCCGGTGTCCCATATGCTTGATCTGATGATCCTTTCTGGAAAGAAACACCAAATCGCCATCCGCATTATATTTTCCCAGATCTCCCGTGTGGTAAATGCGGTCTGAAAAATTAGGGTTTAACGGATTTTGTGTAAAAACCTCCGCCGTTTTTTCGGGATTGTTGTAATATCCATGCGTCAGACACGTTCCGCGGATACAGATTTCCCCTTCTTTTCCAAACGGCACTTCTTTTCCATTCTGATCCAGCAGTAAAATCCGGGTATTGCGAAACGGTTTCCCGATCGGAATCACTTCACCATCCGCGAACTGCCTCTCTGCAGGATAAAAGCAGCTCATCCCTGTCGCCTCTGTCGGACCGTACAAATTAAAAAACTTTGCTTCCGGCAGTGTCTGTTTCCAGAGATTAAACTGGCGGATTGGAAACACCTCGCTTCCAAAAGCAACTGTATGTAAATATTCCGGCCTGACGATATCAAAAGTGCCAAAAGCAGAAATCATCGTCAGCGCGGATACTACCCAGCAGATTGTATTGATCCGGTGCGCATTTAAAAATTCGACCAGCTTTACCGGCGTCATAAAGCGTTCCTTCGGAATCAGCCATGTCGTCGCCCCATATTTTAGCGTTGGATAAACCTCTTTCATACAGGCGTCCAGATACAGCGGCGTCTGGCTGCCAAAGACAGAGTCCTCACTCAGCCCAAGCACCTCTGACAGGCTTTCAATATAATCAATAACTCCCCGGTGATGCCCTACAACACCTTTTGGCATTCCGGTAGAACCAGATGTAAACAAAATATAGATCGGATCCATATCCTGTGACTGCTCACGGATTGCCCGAAGCCTCTGTGCGTCAGTTCCGCCCTCCAGGCAGGAGCGGTAAGATATCGCTTCTCCTGTGAACCCCAGCCGCTGCACCTGATCTTGTGTACTCTCATCATAAACCAGATAACGCGCCTGTGTATTTTTAAGAATCAATTCCATTCTCCTGCGCGGCATTTCTTCATCAATCGGGACATAAATACAACCGGCGCCAATTACTCCAAAAAAAGCCGCCAGTGTATCCGGCGATTTTTTCATATATATGACAACCGGCTCCCGGTCTGCACCCAATCTGCACAAACCGGAAGCAACCTTTTGCATCCTGTCATAAAACTCACGGAAAGTAAGCTGCACCTCTTCATCCGCAAACGCCAGTTTCTCCGGTACTCTCTGAACCGTATCTTCCAGATACTCCAAAACATTTGTAATCATTTTTCCTCATTTCCCTGCTGCATTGAATTCGCAAGTAGTATAGCATATTTTACACATATTTTTCAATAGCATACGCTACCCCATTCTCCTCATTTGTCTTTGTAATAAAATCCGCGCTCTCTTTTAATACCGGGTCTGCATTTCCCATAGCCACTCCCACACCGGCCTTACAGATCATATCCAGATCGTTTCTGGCATCTCCGCATGCCATAATCTGCCCCCTGGCAATGCCAAGAAGCTCTCCCAGCTTAAGTAACGCCGTCCCCTTTGTTGCCGTCTCTGTATTGACCTCCATATTGTGTATCGCCCCAGTGACAATATTGGTTCCTCCCACCTCTGCCAGCCGTGCCGCAACCTCTTCTCCCAGCCGGCGGCTTCCGTCCGCCTCCAGATAAAAATTAATCGTGATCTTTTCAATGTCTCTCGTTTCCTGCTTCACATACGCAATCAGGTCAGGAAAATACTCTCTGCTTGACAGAAGATACTTTGTCATGGCCGGGGCAAGCCCCATCTCCGGTATCATCTGATGCGCCGCCTCCGGCATATGTCCTCTCCCCTCAATAAAACAGTCCGGAACCACCGGATAATCCTTTAATATTTCAAGCACCTCTAACGTCTTTTCTCTGGTAAGCAAATCCTCATGAAGAACTTTTCTATCCTCTAGCCGGTATATTTTTGCTCCATTCGAAGTGATCGCATAACGGACTCCCGGTATCGACAAAAACTCCTCCGGCAATCCCTCGTACGGCCTGCCTGTCACCGGAAGCACCTCTGCCCCCTTTTCAATCGCCTGACGGATTGCTTTTTCATTTACCGCAGAAATGTTTTTTTCTTCATTAAATACTGTCCCATCTAAATCTAATCCAATTAATTTTACTTTTTGCATCGCTACCTCTCATCTAATATAACCATGAAATCCATCTGTATACAGGCAAACAGTATTATTGTAAATGACTTGCTCTGTTTCTGCAAGTCCTGCGGGAGTATTTCTGCAGCTGTCTCATCCCGGCAGGCTATCCGCCACACACAAAGCTCCCCAGCCCTGACGCACCGAAGGTACCGGCTCGCCCGGAAGGTGCCTTGCCCCGCTGATCAGGTATGCTTTTATCTTTTCCCCATACAGGTACGGGTCATTGCCATTTACAATGCCCCACTCCATCAATAATGCTGCGCTTCCGGTCACGAATGGAGCCGCAATAGAAGTTCCCGTCTGTGAATCATAGCCCCCGCCCGGCGCCGCCGTCACAACCCCCACTCCCGGCGCCACCAGCGTCGGCATAACCCTTCCATCCAATGTATTGCCTCTGCCGGAAAAGGAAGCCACACTGTCATTTAATGTATTATATGCGCCTACTGTAATCACTTTTTGCGCAGCAGACGGAATCGTAAGCGTCGTATCCGGCTCTGAAACCAAAAATCCTGTAGACAGCCCGATTTCTTCCACCGTAGGCAGCCACAAATCCACAGCGCCGTCTACAATGCGTTCTGGTGTCAGCAAAAGCCTCCAGTTTCCACTCTCTATATACCCCTCACCCGGATCCCACTCAAAAAAGACCTCCTGGTCCATGGTATATGGCGTGGGAGTTCCATAATAGACCAGAAGCCGGCCTCCCAAAAGCGGATAGGAAACCGCCTGCCCTTCCTCCCTCACTACCGCTATGCGCTGCCCGGCCGGAGATACAAGCGTTATTGCAAAAGAATCTGCATACTGTTTCCATAGCTGCAGCGATAAGCTCCGTTCCCTTTGTCCAACAGCAAATTCAATCTCTTTTTGCCCCTCTGCCAAATCTGCCCCTGCATGATGCCTTGCATCTCCCTCATTGCCAGACGCAATGACAATCACGTTTTTCCAGACGCCGTTAAGCTGCGTAATATAATTTTCAAAAAGTGACTGGCCATCATGCGCCCCCAGATTTGTCCCAAAGCTTAAATTGACCGCAACCGGTTTTTGCAATGCCTCCGCTTTTTGTAAAACATAGTCCAGCCCTGCCATCACCTCTGTCGTCCCCGCAAAGTTATCGCCTCTTCTGCCCAGCTTTACAACAATCAGCTCACTGTCAACGGCAATTCCGCGATAACGGCTGCCGGCAGAACCTCTTCCATTTCCTGCCGCCACTGCCGCCACCGCTGTGCCATGCCCGCTTCCCCGGTCTGTGACCGGCACAAGCGCAAGACTTTCCTGCCTGCTGTCTGCCTGCAGCGCCAGATTAATCTCATCCATTGTATACTGCGCCCCAAATCCGTAACCGGCCGGCACTCTCCCCTCTGCCTGCGCCTGGTCTGCAGACTGATCCCACAAAAACGCAATCCGGCTGCTCCCATCCTCTCTGCGAAAAGCCGGATGGAAATAATCAATTCCGGAATCAATCACCGCCACCAGCGTCCCTGCGCCGGAAAGATTCTGTCCGCCAGCCTGTATATTCCCCGGCACAGCCGGTCTTTGCACACTGCTTAAACAAGAGGCGCTGCGCCCATTGTCCAGTACAAAAAAAAGCCGTTTCGGCTTTTCCATAAAAAGGATTTCCGGCAGTGCTGCAATTCCTTCTAAATCCTCCTCCCTGACAGAAAGAATCGCATACTGATTCAATAGCTCCGTAACGCCGGTATCCGGATAACTTTTTACAACACTCTGGATATCGTCAATATATTTTACAATCACCTGCCATCTTCTTGTCTGTTCATTATATCCATATGACAAATCCTCCATTTGTGCCGCTGACTGCTCTGTCAACTGCACGGCTAGGCTCAGCCCCGCATCAAACTTTTCATTCTGCTGCATATTTCCCCCTCATTTCTGTGCTGCATAAACAGTTTTTCTTATTATATGTTGTATGCCGCGTAACGATATATCCAACCCCCAAAAAAAGGAATGCTTTCGCATTCCTTCATTCTTTTTTGATGCCTGCCGCAAAATCAGCAAACCTCCCGTAAAATTTCATGTAAAGCACTGCCGCTGCTGGTATGGCATCGAATAATATCGGTATTGGTTTTATTCGCCTCTGCCACAGCGCAATGCACCATCTTATGAGAAACCGTATTAGTAAACAAAATTAATAAATCCGGATTGCCGATCTGGCTGCTCATTTTTGCACTCATCTGGGTAAACACCTTTGCTTTACAGTGATACTCTTTGCATATTTTTTTATATTGCTGTACCATACGGTCATGACCACCCACAATTACGATACTCATGTTTTTTCTCCATTCCAGCGCAATGCGCTTATGTTCTCTTTTATTCGCTGTACTGCTGTGCCAATGTCTTTCCCAGGTTTTCACAGGCAGCCAGGGCATCCTCATCCGGAGCCTCTTGGCAAATAACACCCTCACCGCCAGCCAATTCAGCTCCGGCACTGCGCATCCTGTCTTCCCAATCGCGCATCCACTGTCCGTCGCCCCAGCCATAAGAACCGAAAAGCCCAACGGTCTTGCCGGAAACGCTCCCCTCTAAATCCATTACAAACGGCTCCATCTCACCCTCTTCCAAAACCTCAGCCCCCATGGCCGGACAACCAAGGGCAAAGGCTTTCGCTTCTGCCAGATCAGCAGCTGACACTTCGCTTACCGGCACAACCTTTGCTTCCTTACCGGCATCCGCAACCCCTTTTCCAACCGCTTCCGCCATCGCATACGTATTTCCTGACTGCGTCCAAAAAACTACATAAATCTGATCCATATCTCTACCTCTTTTCTTTTTATGATTATCTTTATATTACCTAACTAACTGGGCTGTACCAGAGTGACACTTCCCCCTTTGGAAACCTGCCCGATTAACAGCTCCTGCGCCCGGTCAAACTGCCAGAACAGACTGATCTTTTCGCGCACATTCCCGTATACCTTCCAATATCCGGAATGTTTAAAGTCCTTCCCCTTATGTTCGATAAACCCAATCACATCTTCAATCGGATATCCCAGGAACAATCCCATTTCATGCGGAAATTCTCCTCTTCCCTGCTGGTAAAAAATATATCTTTTCCGAAAACGGTGAAACAAACTCCGCAGAGATAATTTCTCATATCCCATTTCAAAAAGAAACGACCGCACTGCATCCTGATTCAAATACTCCAGCAGAGCTTCTTTTCGGTATAAAAGCACCGTCGCCCTTTGCCCCTGATAGGAAATCAGCTGGGAGTCAATGTCTGTTGCTGTTAAAATTTCATCCACCTTTTCAATCTGCTCTCTGGAAATAATAAACAAATTAGACACCTTCAGGCCCGCAAGCACCGGAGCACACTGAAGCGCCAGCTGCAAATCCACATCATTGGTATCCATTCCCTGTATCATTTCAAAAACCTGATCTGTCATCCTGTCATCCCCATTCCGAAACGCAATATCCAATGCAGCAATGAATACTACATTAAATTGTGCAATCTGCATTGCGTTAGTTTTAACTAACTTGGATTAATGATAACTAATATATGCCGTCCTGTCAATACTTTCAAATGATAGAGATTCTCAATTTACGCGCCAAAATAAACACCGTCCGCTCTAAAATACCGGCAGCGAAAATAAACGCAAAGCGCAATCGTAAGCCATACACCATTCAATCCCAGTATGGACGGCAGAAGCAGCATACCTGTCATACGAAAAAAACACACAGAGCGTTAAAATCTGTGTGTTTTTTACATTATTGCTATTATTCGGAAATTTACTGAATGACAAATGTAACTTTATCGTATGTCAAAATACTCACATCATATTCCAATGTAATTTCTTTTGCATCCTTGGGTACCTCGAAAAGTACAGTCCCTTTTGTTTTTTTCCCAGCTGATAATGTGGCGCTTAAATTCTCTACGTTTCCGCTATAAAATTCCTGACAGTCATACCCGTCAGCATAGCAGGAAAAATCAAAACTGGAAACATATTCATCACCATCCGAAATATTTTCAAATTCAAAAGTTGCAAACACAACTTTATTTCCTTTATCCGGAGCTTCATATTTTCCATAATCTTTAAATTTTCCACAATCCAAATATGAAATTTTTAAGTTGCTTGTTTCCAGCACATCCCCTTTTGCAAATTCAGTCTGTGTCGTATCTTCTTCTGTGCCGTCATTTTCGTCATTGCTGTCCGTTGCATTTTCGGCTACTTTTTTAGGGTTTGAATCACTCCCCCCATCGTCGGATCCTCCCGATGCAATCGCCACGAACACGATAATGACAAGAACAACAATTACTATAACCCACCATTTTTTCTTCTTCATTCTTCCCTCTGCCATTTCTTTTCCTCCTGATTTTCAATGTATTTTTGCACATTATAAAATATAGGAAACGGCTTTTGGTCTGCTCGCAGCATACAGATTAAATAATCAATGTAATAATGACTCCCGCAAGTATCAGGAGAAAAGCAATAATAATCGGATATATTACATATCCAATAATACGGAGCCACATGTGCGGACTATTGACGATCGGCAGTTTATCCCGGAATCCCTGCCAATTAAAATAGATCGCTACTGTCAATAGCTGGGACAGAAGCATTACTATTTTAATCGCAGCATTCTCCTGTGCCTGCTGTACCGGATCGTTGATTTCCACATTCATCTCCATGGAAAGATAGAATATAAACAAATATCCGCAAATAGCAATCAACATCTTATACCATACTCCGCTTCGGAATCCGGGCGGCAATAATGAACGGTTCTTCTTAGAAAACTCCGGGGACATATCCAGGCGCCTTCTCAATTCACCGATCGTTTTGTAACGTTTATCCGGGTCAATGCTAATACATTTATCAATTATGTTTTTCATTCTAGCTTCTTCTTTGTTCTGCGGGTGATCTATTTGCAGTAAATTCTTCATCAGCATACCTATAGAATAAATGTCCGATCTTGCATCCGTCTGGGCAAATCCGCACTGTTCCGGCGAGGCATAGCCACTAGTTCCCATAATAACAGTATCTCTATCCTGATTTGGCACATATACCCTGGAGATATCAAAATCTGTAAGATACAGACTGCCGCTTTGACCATTAGTAATAATAATATTTTCCGGCTTGATGTCACGGTGAATAACCGGCGGATTGAGATTATGCAGCTGCTCCAAAATATCACATAATTCTTTCACAACGGACTTGACTGCAGCAATATCCTTTTTCTTTAAATCCTTCTGCGCTAATGTCTGCCCATGAATATACTCTTCGATCACAATCAGTTGTTCCGGCGTCTCTATAATTTCATAGATCTTTGGAATCCCTGGAATCTTTTTTTCTTTCAGGGTTATGTAAACATCCTTGTTATAATTAATCAGCGTTTTCTTCACGCAAAGCGTATCATTGACTGTGTTTTTTACCAATTTGATATTTTCGTGTCCGCCCAATACAGTCAGTTCTTCATAAATTGATACTATATATTCATCCCGTGCTGTCATATTGACTTCCTTTCAAAAACTTTATAAACTTATTATACATAAACTCAAAAGAAAAGGAAGTACATCACTTTGAACAAAAAAAAGACAAATGAACTTTTAGAAATTCTCCAAAACACAGATACCCGAACCGACTTAAATGATTATCTTTCCCATATGGATAACTCACAAACATTTTCTCAGTATTTATCTGTTTTAATGAAAGAAAAAAACTTAGATAAAAGCAAAGTCATTCATGATTCCGACATTCAGCGTACTTATGGATATCAGATTTTGGATGGAACCCGGAAACCCGGCCGCGAAAAAGTAATCGCACTCTGTCTTGGTATGCATCTTACGCTGGAAGAAACGCAGCGGGCACTGACGCTTTCTGGAAATGGAATTTTATATGCCAAAAATGCCAGAGACTCTATTCTTATCTTTTGTATCCACAAAGGTTTCAGCTTAATGGAGACAAACGAACTGCTTTATGAAGAAGGCAAGGCAACACTGGAATAGTTAAAAGGGAGCAGCCCTCCTGCTCCCACAGGCTGACTGCTCTCACTATGGCCTAATACAAAACAAATCTCCTATACTTCCTCGCAGCTGCAAGGCTGTACAGTTACACTGCGGATATCCTGTCTGTCGAGATATCCACAGGCCTTTAACCCTTCGCGAATCACTTTATTCCAATGCTTCGCATTTAACTGATACACCGTGTCATCGTTTAATTCAATGGTACAGGCATGCGCAACATTGCACGCATCACCACAGGCAACGCGATACATATTTTTCCTGCTGATCGCGCCAATATCTTCCAGCGTATTTACCATACGGTAAACCGTGGCAGAACCAATCTTATGGTCCAGCCTGGATGCTTTATAATAAATTTCCTTACAGCTGGAGCATTCCTCTTCCAATATGATATCCAAAAGCATCCTTCTTTGCTTTGTGATGCGAAAGCCCTGGTTTTTTAGCCGCTGTAAGATGATTTCCTTCTGCATCTGTGTCCGCTGGTATTTTTTGCTGTCATGAATATTTTTCCGATTAATCTCCATCTGCTGCACGGTAATCCCCCCTGTTGCTAATGACAATGCCCGCCGCAGTTTTTACAATCGCTGCCGCATTGTATTGATTTTCCATTTTTCTTATCGCGGATCATGCTGGCAATAATTGCGCCAACAAGCACTAACAAAACAAAACCTACAAGAATTGTTCCCGGAGTCATAGCCATCCCCTCTTTCTTTTTATCGCATTATCGCAGCTGCGCCGCCATCTCCAAAATGCCAGGCAGCTGCCAGTCAACCGTCATTTCCGTTATTTTGCCCTGACCGTTCTGGATGTATCTACAGATAATGTGCTGCTCTCCTTGTACGGACGGAACAGCAGATATAAAAATCCAACAATCAGCAATATCGCAATCACTGTCCAGAAGCCAAATACCCCCTCTGTCACCAGCATGCCAATCTGATAAATACAAAGCGCTACAATATATCCAAGACCAGTCTGGTAGCCGATTGCTGCCCAGAACCACTTTGCATTGTTCATCTCACGCTTAATCGCTCCCATTGCAGCAAAGCAAGGCGCGCACAGAAGGTTGAATACCAGGAAAGAGAATCCTGCCAGCGCAGACATGCTGCCTGCCAGCGTTGCCCAGATTGCTTCCCCATTGTCGCCGACCTCTTCAAAACCTGCCGCCCAGTCAGGATACAAAATACCAAATGTGCTAACGACATTCTCCTTTGCCACCAAACCGGTAACCGCTGCAACAGCAGATTTCCAGTTACCCCAGCCAAGAGGCGTAAAGATCCATGCAACCGCATTTCCGATTCCTGCCAGAATACTGTGATCCAGTTCTTCTTCCGCCAGCATTCTGAATTTTCCATCTACCCATCCAAAGTAGGAAGTAAACCATACAAAAATAGTAGATAACAAAATAATCGTTCCCGCTTTCTTGATGAAAGACCAGCCTCTCTCCCACATGCTTCGCAATACATTTCCGACCGTCGGGATATGATACGCCGGAAGCTCCATTACAAACGGAGCCGGATCGCCCGCAAAGAGCTTTGTTTTCTTTAAAATGATACCAGAGCAGATAATCGCTGCAATACCAATGAAATAACAGCTTGTCGCTACCCACGCTGCATTATCAAACAGTGCGCCGGCAATCAGTCCGATAATCGGAATCTTCGCGCCGCAAGGAACAAAAGTTGTCGTCATAATTGTCATCTTGCGGTCCCTGTCATTTTCAATCGTTCTGGATGCCATAATTCCCG
The DNA here is from genome assembly GCA_021200535.1 of Clostridiaceae bacterium. GTDB lineage: Bacteria > Bacillota > Clostridia > Lachnospirales > Lachnospiraceae > Butyribacter. Next base: position 49,944 of record JAJQGL010000086.1, read on the forward strand.
GAACGCCGCATCCGCTTCCGATCAGCATTGGGATAAAAGACTTACCGGATAAACCAAATTTGCGGAAAATACGATCCATAATAAACGCAACACGCGCCATGTAACCGCAGGATTCCAGAATAGCGAGGAAGATGAAAAGCACCAGCATCTGCGGCACAAATCCAAGCACTGCGCCGACACCGGCAATGATACCGTCATTGATCAAGCCTGCCAGCCAGTCTGCACAATTCACTGCTTCTAACAGCCTTCCCACTGCATCGTGCAAGCCAATAATATGCAATCCTTCTATACCAAACAAATTCCATCCGTCATCCCCAAGCAATCCGTCATTCGCCCAGTCTGTCGCCCATGTACCAACCGTTGTCACAGAAACATAGTAAACAATAAACATGACAGCTGCAAAGATCGGCAACGCCAGAAAGCGGTTCGTCACAACCCTGTCAATCTTATCCGACACAGTCAGCTTTGCTTTTTTCTTTATGCAGCATTCTCCGATAATAGAAGAAATAAAATTATATCTCTCATTTGTGATAATACTCTCAGTATCATCATCAAATTTTTCTTCTAACATCTTAATCTCTTTTGACACGTCCGGTACGCTTGTCATCTGATCCGAAATCTTGTCATCCCTCTCCAGAAGCTTTACTGCAAAGAAACGCTTCGCTTTTTGGGCAACATCACTGCCAAGCTTATCTTCTACACTCTGAATTGCATCTTCCACTTCTTCTTTAAACTCATGTACCGGTATGGCAGCTTCTTTCTTCTGCGCAAGCGCAACTGCCCTGTCCGCTGCTTCCCGGATGCCGGTACCCTTCAGCGCCGAAATCTCAACAACCTCACAGCCAAGCTTACTGCTCAGCTTGTCAATATGTACCTGTTCCCCCGTTTTCTGCATAACATCAATCATATTGACTGCAATGATTACCGGAATGCCCAGCTCTAAAAGCTGTGTGCTCAGATAAAGATTTCTTTCAATGTTTGTACCGTCTACAATATTGATAATGGCATCCGGCCTCTCAGAAATCAAATAATTTCTGGCAACTACCTCTTCCAGCGTGTATGGTGACAAAGAATAGATGCCCGGAAGATCCATCAAAACGACATCCTTGTGCCCCTTTAACTTACCTTCCTTCTTTTCCACTGTTACTCCCGGCCAGTTCCCAACAAACTGGTTCGAACCGGTCAGTGCATTAAATAATGTTGTTTTACCGCAGTTTGGATTACCTGCGAGTGCAATTTTAATCGCCATTTTAATCTCCATTCCGGAGCGTATGCGACGGAATGCCGTCAACCATTACTCCTCTATTTATCATGTTTTTCAACAATCGCTTTGCCCTGTATTACTCAGGTTTTTTATAACTTCTGAAAGTTAGGTTAGGCTAACCTATGGTCAAAAAAATATTTCGGATGCGGTCCTAATCCACCTCGATCATTTCTGCATCTGCCTTGCGCAGTGATAATTCATAGCCGCGCACTGTCACCTCAATCGGATCTCCAAGCGGTGCAACCTTGCGTACATATACCTGAACTCCTTTTGTGATTCCCATGTCCATGATTCTTCTTCTGACAGGCCCTTCCCCTGAAAGCTTCTTCACGGTAACTGTCTCTCCACAGGCAATGTCCTTTAACGTTTTCATAAATTCTCCTTTCCTCACCAGACTATACCATGATTTTATTCGCCATATCTTTTCCGATCGCAATTCTGGAATCTTTTACATTTACAATCATATTGCCATTGATTTCAGATATAACAGTCACACTGCCTCCTGCAACAAAGCCGAGATTTTCCAAAAACCTTCTGGTTTCCTCCCGTCCTCCTACTTTTTTGATTATGTTTGGCTCACCAGGATTTACCATCGATAACGGCATCATAGCATTCCTTCTTTCTTATTGATATTAAGATTCATTTTCTTAATTACAAGAGTTAGTATATTCTAACTATCATTAGTTATCAATATGTTTTGCCAAATTTTTTCAGAATTTTTTCAGATTGACCCCTCTCTTTTTTTGACAGGGATGGCAGCGTTTATTATACCGGTGCTGCTGACGGCCACATTATCTTGCTCTCTATGCGGCCAGTCAGCCAGCTGATAACCATATGCTTTGCAGTGAAACAGACTATAAACCCGCCAAAGATCAGGATGCTGCTAAAAATCAGGCCACACGCAGAGGCAAAGCGCTTTTTTCATGGTTTGATTACTAGGCAAAACAACTGCTTTCAGAAGGAGATTTACAATGATGGATCCTATGTATTTACATTATTTCACTACAGAGGAAACCTTTCCTTTTTTTATTCAGCTCGGACATCATGACGATGCGGTTGATATGCATCTCGCCAAGAGAATATTTAATCCGGCACAAGGGGAATTAACCGCAATTCCCCTCACAGGGATAAAATCAGATACATTACCAGTACAAGGAAAATCTGTATTACAGAAAAACGGAACACAACCTGCGTGTCAGACCAGTTTTTTTCTTTTCGAACATGATCATGAAGCGGTGTTGTCGTATTTTTCAGAATGGAAATTTTCAGGAAACGCAGCAGAAAAATCTTGACCAGTCCAATGCCGCCGTCAACAATTAATACACCTGCCAAAAGCAGATACGCAAACGGATGCCCGCTCTTCATGGCAATCACGGCAATATAAAACCCAAGCGCCCGGGAGCCGGCATCTCCCATCAGCATACTGCTTGGTTTTGAATTAAAGCAAAGATATGCCAAAAGAACCGCAACAAAAATCAGATTTGCCGCGCCATAATTCTCAAGCTGGTCTGAAAAAAGCACTGCAAATGATGTGATTGTCACACAGCAAACAGAGGCGCATAACCCGTCTACACCATCGGTACAATTTGTCACATTAATGGAAACCCAGATCAATACTACACCTAAAACAAAATAAACAGCCGCCGGAAGCACAAAGTGATACCCGAAAAGGCCGATTGCCGTTTCATTGTAATTGACGAAATTCCACATCGTCAGAATCGCCAAAATCAGATCAATCGCTCCTTTTTTATAATCGCTCCAGGGATTTTTTGCCGCATCATCCAAATAGCCGCTAAGCATCATTGCAAACAGAAGGATACAATAAACCAGATACTCCCTGTCAACCGGCAGAAACAATATCGTACTCAGAAGAAAAACCACCGTCAGAATCAATCCTACCCCACGGATTTTTCCTTTTGATTTTGCCCCATTTACCGCATAGGCACGCCCCTGATCCTCCGGTAAAAAGGAAGCCGGAAAACGCAGGCATAAAAAAGCAGCAACAAACGCAAAAAGAACACTTACCGCAACCATCTGGTTTGACGTTATGTAATGAGATAACAACTGATACATGTTTCTCCTCCTTTGTATTCTAAAATAAAACCAGTTTCACATGATAAAAAAACCATTTATCATGATAAAAAATTTGTCATATCAAAAAAGTTTATCATGTTAAAAAACATTTTATCTAATTAAGTTTTGGATAGTTTGACTTGCGCCAAACTATCCAAAACTTAATTTTCACTGTACTATTGAACCAGTATACCATCTTTTTTAACGGTGCGTCAACAATTCTGTTTCAGCTCTCACGAATTGCTTTTTTTACCGGAAGAATCATGGATGGTGACACCGATAATTCGTCTACTCCAAGCGCAATCAAACGCTTTGTCAGGGTAGTGTCCGCCCCCAGTTCCCCGCAAATTCCAACCCAGATACCATTTTTATGCGCATTTTCAACCACCATCTGAATCATTCGCAGCACCGCTTCATGGTGGGCATCATAAAAATCGTCCAGCCTGGCATTTTGCCGGTCAACAGCCAATGTATACTGCGTCAGATCATTTGTTCCTATACTGAAAAAATCAACATGCGGCGCCAAAAGATCACTGATCAGCGCAGCTGCCGGAGTCTCAATCATAATCCCCTGCTCTACCTCGCCATAAGGGATTTTCTCCCCTGAAAGCTCTGCCCTGACATCTTTCGCAAGCTCTTTTATCCGCAGCACCTCATCCACAGAGATAACCATCGGGTACATGATCGAAATATTGCCATAAGCGCTTGCCCGGTAAATCGCACGCAGCTGCGTCCGAAGGATTTCGGGCTGATCTAAGCAAATGCGGATGGCGCGGTATCCCATCGCCGGATTTTCTTCTTTTGGCAGATGAAAATAGGGTGCCTGCTTATCTGCGCCAATATCCATTGTCCGTATAATTATCTTTTTTTCACTCATCGTTTCCGCAACCGTTTTGTATTGCTGAAACTGCACTTCTTCTGTAGGAAAATCCTCGCTTTCCAAATATAAAAACTCACTGCGGAACAAACCGATCCCCTGTGCCCCGGCCGCCAGAACCGCGGCAAGATCAGATACATTTCCGATATTGGCATACAACTTAATCTGTCTGCCGGATGTTGTCACAGCGTCCTTTCCCAGCAGCTCCATAAGCAGCTCCTGGTTTTTCTTTTGCTCCTCCACTTTCTTTCGGTAAGCAATAAGCGTTTCCTCATCCGGATCAATCAGAAACATCCCGGCCGCCCCGTCAATAATCCCTGTCCTTCCATTCCACTCTTCCTTCGCCGGAATCCCAATCAATGCCGGGATATTCATGGTTCTGGCAAGAATTGCTGTATGTGAATTTGAAGAGCCAAACTCTGTCACAAACCCCAAAAGCTTTTCTTTATCCATCTGAACCGTTTCGCTTGGCGCCAGATCTTTTGCCGCCAGAATCACTGGTTCCTGCAGATTTCCGATATCTGCACCGCCGCTTAATATCCGTATCACCCTTTCGCTGATATCCCGGACATCAATGCTCCTCGCCTTAAAATACTCGTCCTCCATCCGCGCAAACATCTGTGAAAAATTGTCGCCGGTCACTGCGACGGCATAAGCAGCATTCACTCCCTGTTGGCGGATCATATTGCAAACAGAATCATTGTAATCCTCATCCTCTAACATCATCTGATGCACCTCAAAAATCTGCGCATTAACTGCTCCCACTTCTTTTAACGCCTTTTCATAAAGCTGCTGCAGCTCCTTTGCCGCCGTCTGCTTTGCCGCTTCGTATTTTTGTATTTCCCCCTCTGCATCCTGAACCCGTTTCCTCGTCACCCTTTGCTGGTCTTTCGAATAGATCCTAATTTTGCCAATAGCCACTTTCCCATAAATTGCTTTCCCAGTATACTTTTCCATATGACATTCCCCCGTTCCCATAAATTACCGTCTATAGATTTTCCCGGAAAAATGCTTCTATCTGCGGGACAGCGTTCTCTTCATCATCTCCCTCAACCTGCACAGTCACCCTGGTTCCCTTCCGGATTCCCATGCCCATAACAGCCATCAGCTTTGTCGCCTCCGCCTGTTTTCCATCTGCATTTAATGTTACCTTTGCAGCAAACTCTTTGCAAAGCTTTGCAAGATTGCCTGCCGGACGTGCATGAATGCCTGTCTCATCTGTAATGACATATTGAAATGTTTTCATAATCGGTTTCTCCTTTTCTCGATGGACTTCTGCCAAATTTTTACCCTGCCTTTGCAAAAACAATGCTCTTTTCGGCTATACGGTTACTACGGCGGTTCAATATCGACATAGTAATAGTTTACATCATTTTCCTCATCTTATCCCTGTCCATCCAAAAAACATTTCTATCTCTAATCCGGAAAACAGACCAGCCAAACTGCCAATACTTAATATTCGCTGCACCAGCGGCTGCAAAAAGCCTCCAGGCCGCTATACGTCTCAATTTCATTTACCATACTGCGCATTTTGGCAGAATACGGAAACCCCGCTGTATACCATGCCACATGCTTCCGCATTTCCCGCATTCCCATCTGCTCTCCCTTATAATCTGCCATTAACTTTCCATGGCGCAGTATCATCTCAAGCACCTCCTGCAAACCCGGTTTCTGTTCTATTTGTCCGGTCTTTTGGTATGTCTTAATCTGATGAAACAGCCATGGGTTTCCGCGTGCGCCCCTTCCCAGCATCAATCCGTCACAGCCCGTCTCCCGCTCACAGCGAACTGCATCCTCCGGCGAAAAAATATCTCCGCTGGCAAGCACCGGAATAGAAACAGCCTCTTTGACCCGTGCAATGATCTCCCAGTCTGCTTTTCCGCTGTAATATTCCTCTCTGGTTCTTCCATGTACTGCCGCAGCAGCGGCCCCGGCATCCTCCATGCGCTTTGCAAAATCCACTGCATTGACCGTAGTCTGGTCAAATCCTTTTCGAAATTTAACCGTAACGGGTTTCTCAATCGCAGAGCAGATTGCTTTTACAATCCCTGCAGCAAGCTTTGGCTGCTTCATCAGTGCAGAACCTTCCCCATTGTTTACCACCTTGGGCACCGGACACCCCATATTGATATCCAGAATATCAAAATTCCGTCCTTCAATCTGCTTTGCAATCTGTGCCATCAATTCCGGTTCAGAGCCAAAAAGCTGCAGTGCCGCCGGACGTTCTCCTTCGCTGATTTCCCACAAAAGCTTTGTATTTTTATTTTTATAATGAATGGCTTTCGCACTAATCATCTCTGTATAAACCAGGTCAGCGCCCTGTTCCTTACATAGAATGCGAAATGGCAGGTCTGTTACCCCTGCCATTGGCGCCAATACAAGATTGCCATTTATCTTAACATTCCCTATCGTCAGATTTTTCATACTTCCTCTCCATACGGCAACAGAAACCGCCTCCTGTTTTATTTTCCTCCCCTGCTGTGCTTTTGCTTTTGATAAATATACAAAAGCCCTTTCAATGTCAGATCTGCATCATATATATCAATCTTATCCGTATTTTCTGAAATGATTTTCCCAAGCCCTCCTGTCGCCACAACTCTGGCATCCAAAAGATTTGCCTCCTTTTTAATCCGGCGGATAATATACTCACTCTGACCAATCGTTCCATAAAACAATCCCGCCTGCATGGAAGAAATCGTTTCCTTTGCAATCAGATTCTCCGGACGTTTGATCTCAATCTCCGGCAGACTTGCCGTATTATCCCAAAGGGCATTGGCAGAAATACGGATTCCCGGGCTGATTACGCCGCCCTGAAATGTGCCGTCCTCTGTCACCAGGTCGTATGTAGTGGCAGTTCCATAATCCACCACAATAACCGGCCCGCCGTACTGTTCATACGCACTGACCGCATCCACAATCCGATCCGGACCAATCTCCTTGGGATTGACCGTATTAATCCGGATACCCGTTTTCGTACCGGCCCCTACTACCAATGGTTTGCAATCCAGATATTTAATGATCGCACTTGTAAAAGAATGCATCATCTTTGGAACGACAGAAGCAATGATCACCTCTTTTATCATGCGCGGCGAAAAATTCTTCTGCTCCAAAATACTGCACAACAGCTCTCCGTATTCATCTGACGTCCTGGGCATCTTCACGGTAAAACGAAATCTGGCAGTCAGCTCCTGACCATCAAATACCCCAAATGTAATATCTGTGTTTCCCACATCTACCGCCAATAACATAATCAATCCTCCCCATCCAGAAGCTCACTGACATCCTCTTTCAAAAAGACCGCTTTATAGTAAACCTCCAGTGCTTCCAATAGTTCTTTCTTCTCCATCTGAATCTGTTTTATTTTTAAAACACTGCCGATTTCATCAAAAAGAATATCTCCTTCCCTGGCAGTAACATGCATTAACAGATTGCCAGCCTCATCAAAATGCAGCGTAAAAATCCCACCAATATCCGCTGTGTACAACACACACATAATCTGCAGCTCTTCCTGAACCGATACAGGCAAGCCGGCAAATTCCGGATTCAGATAATATTTTTGCTCATACGCATTTGCTGCACATAAAATCTCGCCCTGTACTTCATACATCTCCTGATACATAGTAAGCCTCCACAATTATAGATAACCATACATTCCCCTGACCGAAACCTCGCCTGATACAATCTTTTTCACGCCGGTATCCAGTTCCACCAAAAGAGCTCCATCCCGGTCAATCCCCCTCGCAATGCCAATATCAATATTCTCTTCTTTTGCATCATCAACCGTTCCGTAATAAACCTTTACCTGTTGGTCACAATTAGCAAGGACACGGTTATACTCCGGCACAAATACAGAAAAATCCTGTTCCATCTCAAACCGTTCGTAATCCGCGCAAAGATGCTTTATCACTGCCGCCGCCAATTCATTCCGGTTAGTCTTTTTTCCTGTCTGGATCCGGATCGAAGTGGCCCTGTCACAAAGCTCCTCCGGAAAACTCTCTGTGTTTACATTAATGCCAATCCCCACTGCCACATAATGTACATAATTTTCCTCTGAGCTCATCTCCGTAAGTATACCACATATCTTTTTTTTCGCAATCACAACATCATTGGGCCATTTGATCTGTGCCTCCACACCGCAAACTTCCTGAATTGCCTTTGTCAGTGCAAGAGCTGCCAGCAGGGTAATAGCCGGCACTTTGGCAGGCGGAAGCTCCGGGCGCAGCAGCAGTGTCATATAAATACCGCTTTCCGCCTCTGACCGCCAGGTTCTCCCACGTCTTCCCCGCCCTGCTGTCTGCCGTTCCGACACAAGCAGAGAACCCTGCTCTTCTCCCAATTCCGCCAGCTGCTTCATCCTTGTATTTGTTGAATCAATTTCCTCAAAACACTGTACCTTCCTGCACAGGCAATCCTCCGGCAGCCGGCTTAGAATATCCGGCCCGTAAAGCCGGTCCCTGCCTTTTTTTAGCCGGTAACCTTTTCCGGAAACTGATTCAATCTGATAACCATCTTCCTTTAAGCCGGATATGCATTTCCAAACGGCCTGCCTTGACACACCCAGGCGCTCACAAAGCGCACTGCCAGACACATAGCCCTCCCCGGCCTCCCGCAACGCCTTTACTATCTCTCTTTTCATCTTCTGCCCTTAAGATTCCTCTAATGTTGCTGCCATCACTGCCTTAATCGTGTGCATTCGGTTTTCTGCCTCATCAAAAACAACCGACTGCGGCGACTCAAACACCTCATCTGTCACCTCCAGCTCTTTCATGCCGAATTTTTCATAAACATCCCGTCCAATCTTTGTCTTTAAATCATGAAATGCCGGAAGGCAATGCGTAAAAATTGCTGTTTTTTTCGCATTATCCATCACTTTTTTGTTGACCTGATACGGAGAGAGAACCTGAATCCGTTCTGCCCAGACCTCCTCCGGTTCCCCCATAGATACCCACACATCCGTGTAGATCACATCAGCATCCTTCGTGCCTGTCATAACATCCTCTGTCAGCGTGATCGAAGCGCCCGACTCTTTTGCATAGACTTCACACTGTTCTACCAACTCTGCAGATGGGAAATATTCTTTCGCTGTGCATGCGACAAAATCCATCCCCATCTTCGCGCAGGCAATCATCAGCGAATTTCCCATATTATATCTGGCATCGCCCATATATACAAGCTTCACGCCGCGAAGCTTCCCAAGATGTTCCCGAACGGTCAGAAGCGTTGCCAGCATCTGTGTCGGATGGTATTCATTCGTAAGGCCGTTCCAGACCGGAACCCCTGCATACTTTGCAAGCTCTTCAACAATTTCCTGTTCAAAACCGCGATACTCAATTCCATCAAACATACGTCCTAAAACTCTTGCGGTGTCTGCAATACTTTCCTTCTTTCCGATCTGTGAACCGGACGGTTCCAGATAGGTCGTTCCCATTCCCATATCATGCGCCGCCACCTCAAAAGAGCATCGTGTTCTGGTACTCGTCTTTTCAAAAATCAAAGCAACATTTTTCCCCTGATAATGATTCACAGGAATTCCTTTTTTCTTCTTTTCTTTCAGGTCCGCCGCCAAATCAACGAGATATAAAATCTCTTCCGGCGTAAAATCCTTTAATGTCAAAAAATTTCTTCCTTTTAAATTCATGCTCATAACACACACCTTTCTTTTACAGCAGCAAAACCCCTGAATATCCTTTCAGATATCCAGAGGTTTTGCTCTTACTAAGATACTTATTTTTTATTCTTTTGCCATTTCTTTTACTGATGTCACCAGTCCTGCAAGCGATTGCAATTCAGACGGTATAATGATCTTTGTCGCCTTTCCGTCTGCCGCTTTGGAAAATGCTTCCAGCCCTTTTAGCTGCAAAACCTCATTGGTAGCTCCAGCTTCATTTAACATACGCAGCCCATCTGCATTGGCTTTTTGCACTGCGAGAATCGCCTGTGCCTGCCCTTCCGCTTCACGTATGGTTGCTTCCTTTTTCGCCTCTGCAATCAGGATTGCTGACGCCTTGTCCGCTTCTGCATCCAGAATAGCCGCCTCTTTCTTACCCTGCGCCACTAAAATTGCTGATTCTTTCTCACCCTGAGACCGAAGAATCGACTCCCTCTTCTCACGCTCTGCCTTCATCTGCTTTTCCATCGCATCCTGAATGGCCGCAGGCGGAATAATGTTTTTTAACTCAACACGGTTTACCTTAATCCCCCACGGATCTGTTGCAGAATCCAGGGACGCGCGCATCTTGGTATTGATCGTTTCCCTTGATGTCAGCGTTTCATCCAGCTCTAACTCACCGATAATATTCCTCAGCGTGGTTGCCGTCAGATTTTCAATCGCAACAATCGGATTATCCACACCATAGCAATATAATTTCGGATCGGTAATCTGAAAAAATATTACCGTATCAATCCGCATGGTTACATTATCCTTTGTAATAACCGGCTGCGGCGGGAAATCGACTACCTGTTCCTTTAAAATCACTCTTTTGGCAACCCTGTCGACCAGAGGCATTTTAAAGTGAATGCCAACACCCCATGTCGCCTGATAACCTCCCAGCCGTTCTACAACATATGCTTTCGCCTGCGGCACAACATTGATGCAGGACAAAATAACGATAACAACAATCACTAAAATAATAATTGGTATTAATTCCATCTCTATCCTCCCCTTTACTCACAAATAGTTACTTCCAGATGAGCTCCCCGGACCTTTTGCACTTCTACCCTGACACCAGCAGGAATCAATTCCTCTGTCCCTGCACTTCTTGCCGTCCATTCCATTCCATCTAAAATAACTTTTCCAGTCTGGTTGAAATTATTAATCTCTTCCGTAACCTTACCCTGTCTGCCGACAAGACTGTCTACATTGGTCTTTGCCCGACTGTTATTCAGGTGCTTTTCCACAACAGGCCTCGTAAACAGCAAAAGCAAAATGGAAACCGCCAGGAACACAACAATCTGTATCCATAACGGCGCATGACACAGCGCCGCAAAAAACGCAATAAATGCACCGCCTGCAAACCAGACAGATGTCAGACCCAGCGTCAGAATTTCCAACGCAAGAAAAACACCGGCTGCAATCAGCCAATAGATTGGTTCCATCTTCATCCCTCCCATTTTTCTGCATTATAGCTTATTTCCCCCAAAAAAACAAGTATGGCTGCACTGCCCTACATCCGTCTCTGCCTCGCAATCTCATATACTAAAATAGCCGCTGATACAGCCGCATTCAGAGACTCCAGACTGCCGGCCATCGGAATACGCACTGTTCCAGTCAGATGTTCCGCCACTCTTTGGGAAATGCCATTTGCCTCGTTTCCAATCACAATAGCAGCCCCATTCCGATAGTCAACCCGGTCATAAACCTGACTTCCCTGCATCATTGTCCCATATACCGGAATGCAATTTGCCCGGAGCGTTTCAATCACCATCGTCAAATCATCAGCATAAAAAAACGGGATTCTAAAAATGGAACCCATTGTAGAACGCACAACCTTGGGATTAAACAAATCCACACTTTCCCTGCTTAAGATAACACCCGCCATACCGGCTCCCTCTGCGGTGCGCAGTATGGTTCCCAGATTTCCCGGATCCCGGATATCATCTAACACAAGAAATGCTTTTCTGTCATCCGCCAAAATTTCTTCCAGCTCATACGAAGGCATCCGCACCAGGCCAAGAATCCCCTGCGGCGTCACTGTTTCAGAAAGGGAGCGAAACACACTGTCCTCTACTACTTCAAAATCATGTTTATGCAAAAGTTCTTCTATGTGCCGGCTTTTTTTCCCATACAGCCCGACTGAGAGATATATTTTTTCAAGCCTGCCATAAAAAGCGGCCTCTGCTGCAAGCTTCTCCCCCTCTGCTACAAAGATTTGCTTTTTTTTGCGCTCTCTGGCACTTTTTTGCAGTTTCAGAATTTCCTTTACCTGGATATTTGTTGTACTGCTGATCATTGTATCATTTACCTCCATGACACAGTCCTATCTGTGATTTTTCTTCGTCAGAAGCATCCTGCAGGCCGCTTCGCGGATTCTTTCATCCCATGCAGACAAGCATGCAGACATGCCGTGTTTTTACTATCTTATCATAGTGTTATCAAAACAGCAAATAATAAACGGCAGAATCATTTTTACCGACAAAAGAAACACCCCGCCTTTCCGATGGCGGGGTGTTTCTTCCACGACGTACAGCCTGTCCTCATAAAACATGCTGTCTTCCATATTTTATTTATGCCGGTGCCACAGCCCCTGTACAACAGGATTATTCTATATTTCTTCGACAATACACTGTCCCGCGGAATCCTTTCTACATAGCACCCTGCAAGTCATCCGGCATTTCATAAAATACAGGCTTTTGGTTCGATACCAACCTCCGTTTTTTGTACTGCAAAGTGCAATTCACTCTTTACACTTTGCAATTTCGTTGTTTATGGTTAAATTGTATATCATTTTAGCCAAAATGTCAACATTTTTCTGATAATTTCCGAAAAATTTTTTTATATTTTTTCCGGAAACCGCTCTGTAATTATTTATATTCTTGACATACTTCTGCGCTCTATTGTAGAATGGTATTTGTTATACATTTTTATAAATTTAATTTGATTGGAGTGATTTTTTGGATTCAAGTGACGCCTGGCAGCTTATAATATTATTCATATTATTGTTACTCTCTGCATTTTTTTCTTCCGCAGAGACCTGCCTCACAACAGTAAACAAGATGCGGATACAGTCCATGGCTGACGAGGGAGTAAAAAAAGCCTGTACTGTACTGAAACTGCTCGAAAATCCGACGAAGATGCTCAGTGCTATTTTAATCGGAAATAACATTGTAAATCTGACCGCGTCTTCTCTGACGACCTCCTTTGCAATTCAGCTCACGCAGAAAGCCGGCTTTTCCCATATGTCCAGCGCCGTGATTGGTCTGTCTACCGGAATTTTAACTGTACTGGTGCTTATTTTTGGTGAAATTGTACCTAAATCAATCGCCACTGTACACGCAGAAAAGCTCTCGCTTACTTACTCCAAACCGATTTATATCATTACAACGGTATTGACGCCTGTCTCATTTATCATGAATCTGATTTCAAACGGGCTTTTATTTGTTTTTCATATAGACACCCAGAAAAGCCCTGCAATAACAGAAAATGAGCTGCGGACGATTTTAGATGTCAGCCATCAGGAAGGTGTTCTGGAAACCGAAGAGCGCGAAATGATTACAAACGTTGTCGAATTTGGTGATTCCCTTGCAAAGGATATCATGGTCCCGAAAATGGATGTTACCTTTGCCAACATTAACCTAAGCTACAACGAACTGATCGAATGCTACTCGGTTGACAAATTCACCCGGCTGCCGGTTTACAGTGAGAGCAGGGACAATGTTGTCGGCATTGCTAACCTAAAGGATCTTTTCTTTTACCATGGTTCTAAACGGGATTTTTCCCTGGCGGAAATTATGAGAGAACCATATTTTACTTATGAATACAAAAAAATTTCCGAATTATTCTTTGAGATGAAAAAAGAGTCCATTCCGATGGCAATCGTTTTGGACGAATATGGCTCTACATCCGGCATCCTGACGATTGAAGATCTGATTGAAGAAATTGTCGGGGAAATCCGTGACGAATACGACGCCAACGAAGAGGATGATATCACAAAACTGGACGATGAAAATTATATCCTTTTAGGTGTTGCAAAGTTGGATGATGTCAGCGAAAGCCTTGAAATCCCTCTGGAATCAGAGGATTATGACTCCATTGCCGGACACATTATTAATCTGTTAGACCACTTTCCTGAGGCAGGGGAATCCATCAGCGATGAATATGCTACCTACACGGTATTGGAAGCATCCAAAAACCGGATTGATAAGGTTAAGCTGCACCTGCTTCCCCGCGAGGAAACTGCAGATACGGAAAAGGAAAACGAAGAAGCAGCGATGCAGTAAAAAACCAGAGGCACAGCCCGCACCTGTATTGTTCCCTGAAACAACAGGTACCGGCTGTGCCTCTGGTTTTCCTTACGATACATCATTTGGTTTACAATCTTCATACACGCATCCGATCACCTGTTGGCCTAACGCGCGGTCAACCGCTCCACCGGAATAATCGGCAACACATCTTCTGAAATTATTCTGTTCAATGACTCCCCTTCCACCATACATCTGCACCCCCGCCCCATTTTTAGCACGGCAGTTTACAAAAACACTCCTCTTGATCTCACCATTCTGGCAATAAACTGCCCCATCCTGACAATAATTAAAAATACATTCCCTAATCTCTGGGGAATACGCATCATAAATTGCCCTTCCGCCATTGATGTTGCGAAACAGGGATTTTGTTATGGTGATTCTGCAGCCGGAGGCATATATGCCCCCGGTTTTCTGCATCCCATTAAATTCACAGTGATGAATCCTGCAACCCCTGCTGTGCTCCAGAATAACCATATCGCTCTCCTGCAGATGGCTGGAAATTATCTTTACATTTTTCATCTGGAGGCTTCCTCTGCAGCGAATTGGATAGTTCAGGTAAAGGTCAGCATCCTCAACAACCAGCACTCCTTCTGCCTCCACCATCACCGGACAGTCAATAATCGTAGAAACACGGATATGATATTCCCCTGTAATCTGGAAAGTTCCCATCCGAGCCAGATACTGAACCGTTTCTGCACCTTCCGGACAACAGCCTTTGTATTGCAAATGATGCACATTTGCACGGACAAAACCATGATAAAACACAGCGGCGCCATACTCTGAAACACAGCAGTCATCAAACCGGCAGTCCTGAATACGATTTCCCTCAACCGCAAATACCGCGCCCCCCTGTCTTGCTTCACAGCGGCGAAATTTACAGCCCTCAATCACTCCGTCCGGTGTCCGGATCATTATGGCACCGCCATCCTCCGGCGAATAGCATTCTGAAAAAATCGTATTTTTAACCACAATCTTCTGTCCCCAGAACCGGATTGCCGCACCTCTTGCAGTCTGATAAATCATACTGTCTGTCACCTGTAATACTCCGGCCTCCGCACGAACCAGCATTCCCAGATTCCTGCAGTCCATCTCCGAACGTTCTATCACAACACGGCTATTTACCGATTTCATATTGATGCAGGCACGGTGGGAATCTCCCTTTCGTATCACTTTGCTGTCCTCAATAACCAGTTCTCCGCCATTCAGCAAAATATTCCCTTTTATCCGTACCTCCGCATGGTCAAACACTAACCGCATACCGGGGCGAAGCACCAGATCCTCACTGATCTGGCAGCGCTCGATAATCCGCACATCCTTCTGCTGATCTAAAAGCTCCTGATTGCATTCCATCGTTCCCCAGAAATGCATCACATAATATTTCATATCTGCCGGGCTAAGATCAATCCCGTTTAAATGCATCCTGTGCAGCAGCTCCCTGCACACCGAAACGGTTTCTTCCTCTGCACTTTGCAGAAATTCAATAAACTGGAGAATATAATCTGTTGAAACACAAAACATTTTTCCAAACAGCTCTATTGATTCTCTTTCCCGCTTTGCGATCTGCCCATGATACATGCTGATATTGATCATGTCCAGCAAAATAAGATATTTTTCTCTCTCTGTCTCAAAGTTCTGCAGCAAAAAATCTATCACACGGCTCTTTTCTTTTGACTGTTCAAAAACCAGCTTGATATCTTCCATTTCCAGACGCAGCCCGGACAACAAAAGCCGTTCCAGTTCAAAGTTATCTAACGGGCTGACCTTTTCGCTGAGCTCTGCCTGCATAAAACAGGCTGCCCCATACATCAGTTTATATTCCTTTGCCTTTGCGTATAAAGGATGTTTTGGCGTCATCCAGATTTTCTTTTTTTGATTAAACTTTGTTAGATTATCTACAATCATAGTTGCTCCATTCTGCTGCCTTACGAAAAAACAGCTTCTTTCTGCCTTGCCACTATCTTATCTTTAGTTCAAAATCGTCCTGATAAACATTAAACACTGCGCTTTCCGCCGGCTCGCAATTTCCATAAACACAATCCCTGACTACCTGGCCAAGCTTTTGATATTTAAAATAAATCGCGCCACCGAGATATTTTGCATTACAAAAGCGGAACGAACACTCCCGAATCACCGTATTGTCGATCGAGTCGGAAAAAAAGGCGCCCCCATAGTCTGCTTCCGCCTGAATAAAATCGCATTTTTCCAATATCGTCTGGCAAAATCCTGACAGGGCAAGAAATCCGGCGCCTCCCTGGACAAAGCTGCTGCGGCGTATCCGTATATATCTCCCGGAAAAGGCGATCATTCTGGCTCCCTGCGACCGCAGAAGCTCTGCTTCTTCAATCAAAAGCCTTCCTTTGTTCTGTGTCAGAAAACCACACTGCATGTTGCAGTCCACCGCCGTGTTTTCAATACGCACCACTGCAGCATCCCGGATATCCAGAAAATATTTATGGCTGCACTCACTGACAAAAACCTTGCTGTCAAGAAACTGGATTCTTCCCCCATCAATTAAGATACCGCCCTGCATTGTCAAATCTGCCCCGTCAAAAATCAGGGAACCGCCCCGTTCCACAACAATATCCCCACTGACCCGGGCCGGTTTATCAATCCGCAGTGTTTTTCCTGCTTTAACGACAATTTCTCCATAGCTTTCTTCGTCATAAAATTCCGGCATAAAATACTGCATAATCCGGTATGGTATATCAAACCCTGCCTCCCGAAAATCATGATAACATTGCCTGGCTGCGGACACATCCCGCTTTACCGCAGCATCGTTAAAGCTGCGAAGGAATGCAATCTCTGTCTCCGACATATGAAAAACCTGTATGTAATTCTCAATCACCTTTTCACAGTATTCCAGTGACCAGACTGCCAGATTACACAATTTCCATAAATCGGCAAAAAAGCAATACTGCACCTCCTTTGTTTTCAATATTCTGACGCTCTCTGTCAAACGGTATTCAAAATGATTGTTCAAGTCATCTACAATCTGCTCCTTCTGTTCATTTGGAAGCGAAATGCATTCTAAAAAATAATCAAAACGATCCGTCAGCTCCGTCATGGCTTTCATACTTCCCAATGCCAGCACGCCAACCCCATAGGCGTACAGATAACGAAACGCCGGGCTTCTGCCTGAAAACGGATGATTTATCCTTTCCAGCTCATTCTGCCTGCTTTTTAAATACCCCAACACATCCATACATTTTTATCCTCATTTCTGCACCCAAAACCAATGGCTGCTGCTATATGCAAACCATTTTAAGTAGCTTTTCCTACACTATAACACACGGGGAATCGATAGGCAAGAAGCATCCGTATGCACCGTGCATTCCTGCTTCTTTTCCTGTTCTTCCCGCCGCAGCAGCAAAATATTTTTGCGAATCATCTGTGCTGCCTTTTTGCCATAGCGCAGCAAATAATCACTTTCCTGATCTGCCGCCTTATAATAATTTCGGTTTAAAAACTGCAGAAGATGACCCTGCAGCATGGACTCTTCCATCTCCATATTATATGGAATGACGCCAATTTTGTTCCTTGCGATGTGGTATTCTTTGCAAATTCTTGAAATATTCCAGAAAGCCTCCGGGCGATATCTTCCAATCAGATAAACAGCCTTTTCCTGTATGGAATCATAATTTGAAAAAAAATCTTTTAGATGAACCGGATTTTGATCAAGATTGACTACAATCAAATCTGCCTCTGACAAAATGAGGCTGGAACTTAAATTCTGGTTTGGCTCTGTATCGATAAAAACATAATCCGACGCCGATTCAAGCAGTAAAAACAGTTCCTCCTGCACAAGACTAAACTCATAGTTAAACACTTCTTTGTTGACAATCCGCCCCTGCGGCAAATAATTCAGCGAAGAAAAAAACAATGGTATCACGGCCTGATGCAGCAGCTTATCTCCCGCTTCTCCGGAATACAGCCTCTTTAAAACATATTCGATGCCATAGTGATTCAAATATTCGCCGCATTCCCGCAGCCTTCCAATCTTTTCCGACGCTAGCAGAATATCCCCAATCCCGTTTACACTGTAATGATTCTCCAGCAGCACAGACCGCCCCATCCTTCCCAGTGAAATCAATACGGAAATACATGCCATATTTGCCGTAACTCCCGCAGCATGCCGTACATTACTCCAAAAACTGATTTTCATTTGTCCTCCCATCTTTTTTCACAAAGTCTTTCCCTGATATACACTCTCCCCCAGTCAGAAAAACAGGCAGTTCGCCTTGTTCCCCTGCATTCAAAAACTTAAACCTATCATATAGAAGCCCCCGCTTTTCGTAAAGCTTTTTTTCCTGTTTTTTTTATTTTCTACTTTTTTACCAAACCCTGATCAATATATTTGTTTAAAACGTAAAAAAATACCCTTTTAAACAGGGTATTTTTTTACCAATGCCTCGCCTGAAAAGTCGGCATTTTTTATAACAATATATAATTCCAAAGATACCGGTTGACAAAAAACTCACAAAATATATTGTGTACCAGTGCAGCGACTCCCTGCCCATGCGCGCAGAAGCGGTACATGACCTGAATTGCCTTCTGCCAGTCTGCATCCTCTACAGAACCAACACTTCCGTAATGGGAAAAGACAAGGATACGAATCAAAAACAATTCTCCCATAATCTGTTCATAACATGTATTTTTCTGCTGTTCCCGACATTCCATCAGATAACCTGCAATCCGGTAATCCAAATACGACTGCTGCAATTTTTCCCAGATTGCAGCGGTCTTTGTGCGAAATGCTTCAAACAAAGACAAATATACCTCCCATTCCCTCTGCTCTTCAAAAAAAGAAAACGAAGGAAGAAGATATGCGCTCTCACGATATGACAGCACAACGTCAAGCAGCTGATTTATCATTTTTTCAAAACAGGAACAAATCAATCCATTGTCTGGATTTTCCCGGAAAATCATATCCGCAATGGTATGATTTTCCTCCCACAACTGCAAAACTGCTTTTATGTCCCCAATCTCCCGAATCCTGACAGAATGTATTTCACCGTATTCTGTCACAGAATGCCACGTAATATCCCCCTTTAACAGGTACGCCGACACAACCGGACAAGACGCTGCCATCGACAGCCAGGTATGCTGTCCGGCTTCGCCAAACAGTCTCGGATATTTTCTGCAGGTATTGCAAAGTGTTTTTTCATCTGTGTAACGCTGAATATGACAAAGTCCATTTTCCTCCAGCATCCGGCAGCTCCCATCCTGCCGGTTTTTAAAAAACAATTTATCTCCCTGTTTTTCCACTGCCGCAAGAATTTCTCCACGCAGCCATTCAGGCTGGATCTTTTGGAAACGGCTGTATGCTTCTTTATCAATATAAATCTTCCAGCCGGAACAACAGGTCGCACTGCACTGATCTGCCAGACAGGAAAAATGAGGATACAAACCCAGCACAATATATTCCATTAGAACATCAAATCTGATTTGCGCCTCAAAAGCCCGGCGCCCTTTGTAACGACAAGAATGCCAAACCCTATTCCGGATACAATCATTAAAATTCCTAAAACGATATTAAAAATCCCCACTGACTTCATGGTATTATAGATTTTTTCCAACACAAATCACCTCCCGCATGTTTTTTGAACTATTGTACACCATATTTTTCGTAGTAAGCATCTATCGCTTTTTTAAGCGTATCGTCAATCAGTACCCTGCCACAGCATTCTTTATTATAAAGACACTCAATAACATCCTTCATTGTGACAATCGCATTTGCACAAAAACCATATTTCTCCTGTATTTCATCCAAGGCACTGGCAGTAGAATGAATGCCTCGCTCCATACGGTTTAAAGATACCATCAGGCCAACAATTTCAACCTTGCCCTGTGCCTGTAAAATCGGGTATGTCTCTTCTATCGATTTTCCGGATGTGGTAACATCTTCAATAATTACCACCCGGTCTCCATCCTGAATGCTGCTTCCCAGCAAAATTCCCGTATCGCCATGATCTTTGACTTCTTTGCGGTTGGATGAGTAACGAATCTCCTTTCCATACAGCTCGCTATACGCCATTGCGGTCGCTACACTGAGCGGGATTCCCTTATATGCAGGCCCAAACAATACATCAAACGCATCCCCATAATGCGCATGGATTGCCTGTGCATAATACTGCCCCAGCCTGCGCAGCTGCGAGCCTGTCACATATGCTCCTGCATTCATAAAAAATGGAGATTTTCTTCCGCTTTTTAATGTAAAATCTCCAAACTTTAACACATTGCTCTCGACCATAAACCGGATAAACTCTTCTTTATAGCTCTCCATATACCACAAAACCTCCGTATTTATAAGTTTTTCAGCCTGTCCGGCCGAAAAGAATCTTTCTTGGAAAATTCCAACCTAATCTTACCACAACCATATTCTATTTTCAATCAACAATCGCAGCGTACTGGCGTGTATAACGTACCGGCCCATTTATTTCACACAGCCAATCAGCTCACGGATATCTGAAACGCCATTTTCCCGCATAAACTGTTCTAAACCCTGTATCACTTCCACCGTTGCCGACGGATTATGAAAATTTGCTGTTCCCACTGCCACCATCGTTGCGCCTGCCATAATAAATTCCAGCGCATCCTCTGCATTGCTGATGCCTCCCATACCTAAAACAGGAATCTGAACGGCATGGGCAGCCTGATACACCATCCTTACGGCAACCGGTTTGACCGCCGGTCCGGACAAGCCTCCCGTTTTGTTTGCCAGCGCAAAGCAGCGCCGATGAACATCAATTTTCATACCGGTCAATGTATTAATCAGCGAAATGGCATCTGCACCTCCTGCCTCTGCTGCCCTTGCTACTTCCGCAATGTCAGTCACATTGGGAGTCAGCTTCATAATAACAGGCTGTTTCGCCGCTGCTTTGATCTGCGATGTGATTTTTTCTACCTGTCTGGGATCCTGACCAAATGCAAGGCCGCCCGCCTTTACGTTAGGACAGGAAATATTTATCTCTAAAAGGTCTGCTTCGGCCTCCGCCAGCCGCTCCACTACCTCTATATAATCCTGCACTGACTTTCCACAGACATTGACAATAATGCGTGTATCATATTGCTTCAGAAAAGGAATATCCCGTTCTAAAAATAAGTCAATTCCCGGGTTTTGCAAACCAACTGCATTTAACATACCGCCATATGTCTCACAAATACGCGGAGTCGGATTGCCCTGCCATGGTATATTTGCCACCCCTTTTGTCGTTACCGCCCCCAGTCTGTTTAAATCGACAAACTCACTGTATTCCAAACCGGAGCCAAACGTTCCAGAGGCTGTTGTCACAGGATTTTTCATGGTCACCCCTGCAAAATCTACCGATAAATTCATGAATCCACCTCCCTTATATCTCTATTTCCTCAGCCGCAAATACCGGTCCATCCTTACAAACCCGCTTATTGTGCACATTGCTGTGCGCATCCTTTGCTCTCGACTCACAGACACACGCCAGACACGCCCCAATCCCGCATGCCATCTTTTCTTCCATTGAGATCTGTGCCGGAATCCGGTGTTCCCTTGCATAGAGCTTTACCCCGCGAAGCATCGGAACCGGGCCGCAGGCATAAATCTGGTCTGCCGACAGGGCATTATTTAAGATTGCATCTATCACATTTCCCTTTGTGCCGACACTTCCATCCTCTGTTGCGATATAAACCTTAGCATAAGGATAAAATTCATCGCTTAAAAACAGCTCCTTGTCACGGTAGCCAAGCACAACACTAACTTCACCGGGCAATGACTTTGCCAGCGCAAGCATCGGAGGAATTCCAATGCCTCCGCCAATCAGGATGCTTTTTCCTTCCCGCCTGTCAAAACCATTCCCCAGAGGCGCAATCACCTCTATGATACTGCCGGGACGCAGTTTTGAAAATTCTTCCGTTCCCTGCCCGGCCAAGCGATACACAACCCGGAGCCAGCGCCCCTCACAATCCATATCACAAATACTGATCGGTCTTGGAAGCAGTCTGCTTCCGTCTGCGCTATACATCGAGATAAACTGTCCGGGAACTGCCGCAGCAGCCGCATTCTGCTCCTCCGGAAACTGAAGCCACATACTGAAAATATCCGCTGTCAGTCTGGTCTGGCTGGTAACCAGCGCCTTACATTTTTTTCTCTGTTCCATATCCGTTCCTCATTTCACTTAATCGCATTTTCAGAAAATACTGTTAATATCCGCAATCATATCCTCGACCGCCTGACGGGAAGCATCTGCATACGTTGTTCCATCAAAAGACGCATATTTTTCACTCTGCCATGCAGCAATAATCCCCCTGGAAGAATTGACAATGGCTCCCAAACCATCTTCATTAAAATACGGAGCAAGATCTTTTGCTGCACCGCCCTGCGCGCCATATCCCGGCACCAGAATATAGGTTTTCGGCATAATCTTCCTAAGTACCTTTCCCATTTCCGGATATGTCGCACCTACCACACAGCCTACATTGCTATAGGAATCCCCCATACACTGTTCTCCCCACTCAGCAACCTTTTGTCCAACCAGCTCATACAATGGCTTTCCATCTATTTTCTGATCCTGAAACTCTCCGCTGGACGGATTGGATGTCTTTACAAGTACAAAAATGCCTTTCTTTTCTTTTTTGCACACTTCAATAAATGGCTGGATACCATCACTTCCCAGATAAGGATTCACCGTCACAAAATCTTCATCAAATCCGGAATAAGCCTGACTTCCTACTGTCACTTTCCCCAGATGCCCCACGGCGTATGCCTCTGACGTTGAACCAATGTCACCGCGCTTGACATCTCCAATCACAACCAATCCCTTTTCCTTACAGTAATCCACGGTCTTTTTAAAGGCTGACATCCCAGGAAGCCCAAACTGTTCATACATTGCAATCTGCGGCTTTACTGCAGGTATCAGGTCATAAGTTGCATCCACAATTCCTTTATTGAACTGCCAGATTGCCTCTGCCGCCCCCTCTAACGTTTCCCCATACTCTTGAAATGCCGCTTCCAAAAGCTTCTTTGGAACATATTTCAGCATGGGATCCAACCCCACGACAACAGGTGCCTTTTTTTTCTGTATCTGTGTAATTAATTGATTTATCATTATAAACCTCATTTCTGCGTGCAGGAAGTACATGCAAATGCTGCATGTAGCGCTGCATGTAGACACAGCATGCACTCTCTGCGCAATTTCTCCTTTTTTAGAATGCTAATCGGCATTTGCCTGATAGACAATTTTGCCGTCTACAATCGTTGTCTCTACTTTTCCATATACCTCTTTGCCGTCAAACGGCGTATTTTTTCCCTTTGACACAAACTTGCGCCGATCAATACGATAAGGGACATCCAGCTCTGCAATTACTACATCCGCCGCCGAACCAACCGATAATGTTCCACCGTCAATTCCCAATACCTTTGCCGGATTGACGCTCATTTTCTCGATCAGCCCGGAAAGTGTCAGATATCCCGTCCTGACCAGCTCAGTATAACTCAGCGCAAAAGAGGTCTCTAAACCGACAATCCCAAACGGCGCAGTCCGCATAGACTGATTTTTTTCCTCCTCGCCATGCGGCGCATGGTCTGTCGAAATCACATCCATCACTCCATCGCGAAGCGCCTCTTTTAACGCCTGTACATCCTCCCTGCTGCGGAGGGGCGGATTCATCTTAAAGCGTCCGTCATCCTCACTGATCTCATCATCTGACATCGTAAAATGATGCGGACACACCTCGCCAGTTACCGGAAGGCCGCTTTTCTTTGCCATGTCAACCAGCATCACACTGCCCTTTGTAGAGCAATGGCACAGATGCAGCCGGTTCCCTGCCTCTTTCGACAGAAAAATGTCTCTTGCCGCAATTACATCCTCCACCGCATTGCTTATGCCGGGCAATCCAAGCTCATCCGCTTTCTTTCCTGCATTCATGACGCCGCCATCCGCCAGAACCTTATCCTCACAGTGGGAAAACATAGGAAGCTTATATTTTGCCGCTTCCAAAAGCCCTTTTTGAAAAAGCAGGGAATCCATTACGGATTTGCCGTCCTCGCTAAGCGCAGCCGCTCCGGCTTCCTTCATGCCCCGGATATCTGCAAGCTCTCTGCCTTCCTGTCCAAGTGTGACTGCCCCGATCGGAAGGATATGCACCGCAGCGCCCTCCGCACGGTCCAGCAAGTCCTTTACCCGCTCCGGCGAATCAATCACCGGCTTTGTATTCGGCATCGGGCAGATCGTTGTAACACCTCCCCTTGCCGCAGCATTTGCACCGCTTTCTATTGTCTCCTTATATTCAAAGCCTGGTTCCCGCAAATGTACGTGAAGGTCAATCAATCCCGGCATCACTGTTTTTCCGGATGCATCCAGCACCACATCCGCATCCTCTGTAATGTTTCCCCCTATTTTTTGAATTTTTCCGTCAGAAAGAAATAAATCGCCTATTTCATCCCTGCCGTTCGCCGGGTCGACAATCCTGCCCTGTTTAACCAGTATCCTGTCCATCTCATCCCTCCATTCCTCTGAACTGCGCTAAACATACAGAGAGCACCTGCCGGTATCCAGCCGACAGATGCACTCCTGTTTAATACAATTCTGCTTTTTCCAAATCGTCAAGCATTCGTTTATTGTTTATATACTCTTCAAACTGCTCGCCGGTGATCCACTTTGCATCATGTAATTCCTCGGAAAGAAGCACGGAATCCTCATCCATATCCGTGATACACAAATAGGTCAGGCCAAGATTACATTCCGAACCAATCATAAAGGTCCATGTATAGAGAATCCGGTCCACCACAACTGCCAGACCCGTCTGCTCCTGAATCACACGGACAACTGCGGCATCCGGCGATTCGCCAAATTCTGCTTCTCCGTCAATAAATTCCCATTGATACGGATCAGCAATATTATCATCATACCATTTTTCTACCGCCAAAAAACGATTGCCCTTCTGCACGATCCCCTTTACCAGAATCCTGTATCTGTTATTACTCATATGTCTCCCCTTTCCGCGCGTCTATTTTGCAGTAATATATTTCTGCGCTGTCAAAAGCTCCGCAATCAAAACGGCTCCGCCCGCGGCACCGCGGACAGTATTGTGGGACAACCCGATAAACTTCCAGTCATACAGAATATCCTCGCGGAGACGTCCCATAGAAACCCCCATTCCATTCTCATACTGAACATCCAGTGCAACCTGTGGGCGGTCATCCTCGTTCAGATACTGGATAAATTGTTTCGGAGCACTTGGAAGCTCCAGCTCCTGCGGAAGTCCCCGGAATGATTTCCATGCGTTCAAAATCTGCTCCTTTGACGGCTTCTTTTCAAAGTTGACAAACACAGCCGCTGTATGCCCGTCCAGCACTGGAACACGGATACATTGTGTCGTGATAACCGGCCCGTCTGCTTTTACGATGGCACCGTCTGCAACCTTGCCCCAGATGCGCAGCGGCTCCTGCTCACTCTTTTCTTCCTCGCCGCCAATAAACGGAATAATATTGTGTTCCATCTCCGGCCAGTCTTTAAATGTCTTGCCGGCACCGGAAATTGCCTGATACGTTGTCGCAACAACCTCTTTAATTCCAAATTCCCTTAAAGCATGAAGCGCCGGTGTATAACTCTGGATAGAGCAGTTTGGTTTTACAACGATAAATCCTTTCGTTGTGCCAAGACGTTTTTTCTGCGATGCAATTACCTCCAAATGCTCCGGATTCAGCTCCGGCACAACCATCGGCACATCCGGCGTCCACCTGTGCGCACTGTTGTTTGAAACAACCGGCGTCTCTGTCTTTGCATATTCCTCTTCAATCCGTTTGATTTCATCCTTTGTCATATCAACTGCACTGAAAACAAAGTCAACCCCGGAAGCCACCTCACGGACATTGCTTACATCCTCTACAACAATCTTCTTAACCGTTTCCGGCATCGGAGTCTGCATCTTCCAGCGTCCGCCGATCGCTTCTTCATATGTTTTTCCGGCACTGCGAGGGCTTGCTGCGATGGCAGCCACCTCGAACCAAGGATGGTTCTCCAACAATGAAATAAATCTCTGTCCCACCATTCCTGTACCACCAAGAATACCTACTTTTAACTTCTTATCCATACTTCCTCCATAGTCGTTTCTCACCGGAAAGCCGGCTCTATTTCCACTGTATGCCTTTATGTCTGCATGCCGGAGCAAAACATTGGCATTCCAGACCAGAACAGACAATGTATCTTTCCATATCATACACTATTCATGGAAAGAAGTCAAAACGGAATTTTTCCGACGGAATTTTTCCGACGGAATTTTTCCGACACAATTTTTCCGACGGAATTTTCCGGACAAATTTAACGCGCGTATTTTTCCGGTAGTTTCGGTTGCTGATTATTTTATTTTATGTTAGAATGTATCGGCAAAAGTATTACGTAAAAACCTGTCTCTGCCTCCGCACTGCCCGGCACAGACATTGGATAGAAAAAAGCAGTGCAGAAACGAGGAAAACCATGAAATCAACTCCCGTAAAAGGAACAAAAGATTATTTACCCAAAGAAACTGCAGTCAGGGATTATCTGCAAAACAGCATTCTGGAAACCTATCAGAGCGCAGGTTTTTCCCGCATCATTACTCCTATTATCGAAGACGCTGTAAATCTGGATAAGAGCGAGGGCGGCGAAAACTTAAACCTGATTTTTAAAATATTAAAAAGAGGACAGAAATTATCCTCTGCACTGGATGCCGGCCATGCAACCGAAGCATCCCTGACAGATATGGGACTGCGCTATGATTTGACCCTTCCCCTTTCCCGTTACTTTGCAAACAACCGAAGCGCCCTTCCAACCCCTTTTAAGGTGATTCAAATGGACCGCGTTTACCGCGCAGAGCGCCCGCAAAAGGGAAGGCTCCGCGAATTTATGCAGTGCGATATCGACATTATCGGAAATGCTTCCGCAGATGCTGAGGCTGAGCTGATTCTCACCACAGC
>JAJQGL010000003.1 GCA_021200535.1 Clostridiaceae bacterium
TACTGTGTTGCGCTTTTGCGCGTCAGCAAGATATATACTACCACGCTTTATTCCCCTTGTCAACACTTTTTTTATATTTTTTACATTTTTTTCTATTCGCAGCTCATCTGAATTTACTGACAGAATCGTCGTGCTTACACGCGGGAGTCTGATACAGATGTAAAAGAGAGCCACATTCCAAAAGAACATGGCTCTCTGCAATACCTTGAAAACCCAAAATGCCGGTTCCTGAATTTTGAGTCCTAGCAAACGCCAGGTGGGCAACCGCACATGCGCATCTGTCTTCCACTACTACGGAGGCATGACATACTCGCAAAAATGTAGGAATCCCAATTCAAAAATGTAGGTTCAAAATATCAGGAATTATCGAACACCCCAGGCATTTTATTATTTGAAATAACTGCTATAAATCTTTATAAATAGTATATACAGTTTTGCAAAAAAATACAACTCTATTTCGCGACTTTTCTTCTTTTTCGTTTCCACTGTATTACTGTTTTTGTTTCCGCTATATTACTATTTTTTTGTTTCCACCGTTTCCGTTATATTACTATTTTTTCGTTTCCGCTGTATTACTATTCAAAGTCATCCAGACATGCACACTCCTCAAAAGAAAAGAAAAATACCGTTCCTTCTCCCTCTGTACTCTCCACCTGAATTTCCCCGCCGTGCCGCAGGGCAATCTGTTTCGCAATCATTAACCCAAGCCCTGTTCCTTTCTGGTTCTGGCGCATTTTTGAAGTGTAAAACTTTTCAAATATAAACGGAAGCTGTTCCGGCGCAATGCCAACACCATAATCCCGAATGGAAATATGATAGCGGTTCGTCTGTTTTTGAATCCGAATCTCGATTTTTCCCTGTTCTTTTGAAAATTTAACTGCATTATCAACAATAACAAAAAACATCTGGCGCAATCTTCCATAATCCCCCATAATCATGCATGGATCATCCTCTGGAAAATCTGCTTCAATCAAAAGCCCTTTCTCTTTTCCGAGCATTCGTCCGCCGCGAAGCACATCACTGAAAATCTGTATAAGGCTGACCGGCTCCATTTCAATCTGAAAATCCGGGTTTTGCATCTTAGAAAGCACAAACAAATCATCCACCAGCCGCTCCATATCCTGGCACTCCTGAAGCATCCTGTAATGAAGCTCCTGCACCTGCGACTTTTCTTCAATAACCCCATCGGTCAGCGACTCTGTATATCCGCGCAGCACAGTAATCGGCGTGCGAAGCTCATGGGATACATTTGCAAAAAAATCTCTTCTCGCCTGTTCCAGCTTTTCGTGTTCCTCTGATGTTTTGCGCAGCTCACCCGATAAATGATCAAGAGATTTTTCAATAATTCCAATCTGCGAATGCTTTCTTTTTACCTCAATGCCGGAATAATCGCCATTTGCCATTTTAGCAATATTTTTTCCAACCTTTTCCAACGGCTTTGACAGGCTGCGCGTAAACAGCATAGAAATCACAACGGCAATCACCAGTGCCAAAAAAACACTAAAGGTAATCAGTTGTTTTCCTTCGTCAATTCCCATTGTCTGTCTGTCCACCATGGAAACCATCATAACTGCGCCGATTACTTCTCCTGTCTCCTTGTCCGTTATCGGCACAGCAACGCTCAGTGTTGTCATGCCATAAACGCGGTCATAATCAGAATAAAACGCAATTTCATTGTGAAATGCCGTTGTCAGAATCTCATAGGTTTCCTTTTGCAGAACGTCCTCGTCCGCCTCTGCATTGACAAACACTTCCGAAAGCGAATGGCTGGCATCCTCATTGGAAACAATCCAAACATCTGTCTTTTCTGTCTGTTCAATCTCATCAATATATGTCTGGTAGCGCTGAAACAAAGACGGCTTGTTTTTATATTCGAAAGCAGATACCCGCTTTGAAATAATTTGTCCCTGATCAATCAAAAGCTCTTTGTAAAAATGAATATAATTTTGTTCATACAGATGCATAAAAACAAACCCAACAATAATTCCCATCAGCGTCAGCACAAATGCAAAGGACAAATAGATTCGTATAATCACATCATTTTTCTGTATGAAACGCAACACGCGGAAAAACAGTTTTTTTCTACAACGCATAGTACCTTAATCCCTCTAGCTAAAAATCGCTCTCACTAATTTCAAATTTATAGCCAACACCCCAGATCGTCTTTATGCTCCATGCCGGGTGCTCCACTGTGTCCAGCTTTGCGCGCAGCCTCTTTATATGCGAATCCACCGTCCGGCTGTCGCCAAAATAATCAAACCCCCACAGGCTGTCTAAGAGGTTATCCCTTGTAAAAACCTTGTTCGGATTACCGGCTAACGTCCACATAGTCTCGATTTCTTTTTTTGTCAGGGGAATACGCTTCCCATCTACGGTAAAAGAATATTCCTCCAGATTTACTACCATATTATTTATTTTTATAATATTTTTGTTTTCTTCACTGGAATCTTCTTTTTTAATACGGCGAAGCACAGCGCGCAGCCTTGCCATCACCTCGCTGGGACTAAACGGTTTTACAATGTAATCATCCGCTCCGATATCCAGCCCCATGATTTTGTCGTAATCCTCCCCCCGCGCAGTAATCAGTATAATCGGCACGCTGGATTCCTTGCGGATACTGCTGCAAACCTCATAGCCGTCTTTCATCGGCATCATTACATCCAGCAAAATCGCAATCGGGTCAAAACGTTTAAACAATCTTTCCGCCTCCGGACCATCCTTGGCAATAACAGGCTCGTACCCTTCTTTTTTTACATAAACCGACAGGATATCCGTGATATCCTTGTTGTCGTCTGCAATCAACACATATTCCATATGGTCATTTCTCCTTCCTTGAAGTATACGGAAATAAGTTTATCATAAATTTATGTCAAAAAAAAGAAATCCATTGCATATGAGCAGACAGAAAACCTTCTAAATCCAAACTTTTCTATATTAAGAAAAATGACAATAATCTGCCACTTGTCACCGATATAGTGTATCATAGCAGGAGCAAAAAACACTGTATTTATTTTGCCCTGACAGATTAAAATTAAAAAAGGAATGAAAATATATGAAGATACCAAAACAATGGCTGCTGAGCATACTTCTGGTTCTGATGGTCACTCTGACAGACCACACTGCCGCCAGTGCAGCGCAGAAATTAAATGACGGTTCCGCTTCTGAAGAGACTGCGGCTTCTATGCGAAAACAAAAAAGCTTTGACCCGGAAATCAAGCTGGAACCATATGAAAAAAATATTTTCCAGTCAGAGGCACATACATTAACGCTTTCTGATGTTCCAAGCGGATGCAGTGTGGAATTTTCCAGTTCTGACTCCGATGTGATCAGTGTCGAAAAGATTTCAAATAATTCCTGCCGATATACCGGCATAGGATATGGTTCCGCAAAAATTAACATATCCATTGTAAAATCCAGTTTTTTGTTTTTTGAACAAAAAAAGACAAGAGACATTAAAATCAATGTCTCCCCGAAAGCGGTCAGCATTAAATTTGCTAAATCCGTACGGAAATTTGCGGCAGGCGATTCTGCCAAGCTGGCAGTTACAATCCGCCCAAGCATCTCTAACGAACGCCCTGTCTTTGAATCGTCAAACCGCAAGGTTGCACGCATTAACAAAAGGGGCAAGGTTACCGCTTTGAAATCCGGAAAAGCTTTTATTACCGCAACGCTGCAAAACGGCAAATCCGCAAAATGTAAAGTAGTTGTATATTAACCGCTGCTTCATCTAAAGCTTCAAGCGGCATTTCAATTAACAAAAAAGAATCGGACAAAACTACCCGATTCTTTTTTTGCTGCTTTTTATTGTTTCCTTTCAATGGTTGCTCCCCCAAGCACAATGTCGCCCTGATAAAAGACTACTGCCTGACCCGGAGTAACTGCCCGGACTTTCTCGTCAAACATCACTTCAATTTTCTGACCGCTAACCTCTTTTACCACACACATCTGCCCTTTATCCGAATAACGGATTTTGGCAAGCATACGCTGCCCTTTTTCAAAATGATCTGCAGCCATGCAGTGCAGCCCGGATGCCTGCAGCGAATCGGTAAACACATCATCATTCTCACCGATTACTACCTGATTGCTTTCCGGACGAAGCTCTGTTACAAAAACAGGATGCCCCATAGCCAGCTGCAGCCCTTTCCTCTGTCCAATCGTGTAGTGCGAAATCCCCTGATGCGTTCCGAGCACCTTTCCGTCCTGATCCACAAAATCTCCCGGCACTGCTTTCTGGCCCGTCTCTTCTTCCAAGAAACGGTTATAATCATTATCCGGAATGAAGCAAATCTCCTGACTATCCGGCTTATCTGCAACCAGAAGCTTTTGTTGGGCAGCAATCTGCCGAATCTGTGCCTTGTCGTATTCCCCGACCGGCATCAGCGTATGTTCCAGCTGTTTCTGCGTCAGATTATAAAGGGCATAGGTCTGGTCTTTTGCAGCTGATTTTGACTTTGCCACCGCATATCTCCCATTATCCAGCCTACAGATTCTGGCATAATGCCCAGTGGCAATATAATCCGCCCCGATCTCAAAGCTCCGCTGTAAAAGCGACTCCCACTTTACATAGCGGTTGCAGGCAATACATGGATTCGGCGTCCTTCCCGCCTGATACTCTCTGACAAAATAATCAATAACCGACTTTTGGAAATCCTCACGGAAATTCATGACATAATGAGGGATGTCCAGCATATGGGCAACCCTTCTTGCGTCCTCCACCGCAGACAAACCGCAGCAGCCGCCTTCCCTCTCTGTTTTCTGCGCGCTTTCAGGCTGCCAGATCTCCATGGTGACGCCGATGACCTCATAGCCCTGTTGCTTTAACAGATATGCCGCAACGGAAGAGTCCACTCCCCCCGACATTCCTACTACGACCTTTTTATTCATCTCCGATATCTGCCTTTGGTTCTTCTAAGCCTTCAATCTCTATGTTATGCTTTTTTGCATAATCCCACAATGCGGCGTGAATAGCTTCCTCTGCGAGCAGGGAACAATGCACCTTTACCGGAGGCAGTCCGTCCAGTGCTTCCATTACCGCTTTGTTGGTCACTTCCAGCGCCTCGTAGATGGTCTTTCCCATCACCAGCTCTGTAGCCATGCTGCTTGTAGCCACCGCAGCACCGCATCCAAATGTTTTAAATTTACAATCCCTGATTACTTTTGTGTCCTCATCCACATCCAGATAAATGCGCATGATATCGCCGCATTTTGCGTTGCCGACCGTTCCAACCCCGCTGGCATTCTCGATTTCTCCCACATTTCTGGGATTTGTGAAATGATCCATTACCTTTTCACTGTACATAGTAATTCCTCCAAATCTATTGTTTTGCCTAAACCTGCAAAGGTGTTTCATTCTCCTTGATGAAATCTGCATATAATGGCGACATGCTGCGCAGTCTTTCCACAATGCCCTTGATGCTGTCTACAACATAATCCAGATCTTCCTTTGTCGTCTCGTCGGAAAGTGTCAGGCGAAGCGAACCGTGCGCAATTTCATGCGGAAGCCCGATTGCAAGCAGGACATGGGACGGATCCAGCGAGCCGGATGTACAGGCAGAGCCGCTCGAACCGCAAATTCCTTTCTGATCCAGCATTATCAGCATTGATTCCCCTTCGATAAAACGGAAACAGATGTTAATATTGTTTGGAAGCCGCTTTACGCGGTCCCCGTTTAACCTGGCATGAGGCACTTCCTCTAATATCCTTTGAATCGTATAATCACGAAGCTCTGTCTGTTTGCGGATATTTTCTTCCATTTCCCCAGCAGCCGCCTTCGCTGCTGCCGCCATACCTACAATTCCTGCAACATTATAAGTCCCTGCACGGCGGGAGCGCTCCTGTGCGCCTCCATGAATCAGCGCACCCAGCCTGACCTTCTCACTCATATAGAAAAAGCCGACTCCCTTCGGCCCATGGAATTTATGGCCGCTGGCGCTGAGCATGTCAATGTGCAAATCCTCCACATTGATCGGGATATGCGCAAATGCCTGAACCGCATCTGTGTGAAAAAGGACATTGTGCTTCTGAGCAATCTCTCCGATCTGCCCGATCGGTTCAATCGTTCCGATTTCATTATTGGCAAACATAATGCTGATCAGAATGGTATCCGGACGAATCGCCTGCTCCACCTGCTCCGGCGTTACCAGTCCATTTTCATCTACATCCAGATAAGTCACTTCATAGCCCTTTTTCTCCAGATATTCACATGTATGCAGCACCGCATGGTGCTCAATCTTTGTAGTAATAATATGCTTTCCTTTATCCTGAAGCTGTTCGGCAGCTCCCTGCAGCGCCCAGTTATCACCCTCACTGCCGCCGCTGGTAAAATAGATTTCCTTCGGTTTCGCCCCCAGAATCTCCGCAATCGTCTCCCTCGAATCCTCCAGTGCCTTTTTCGCTTCCTGCGCAAAGCCATATACACTGGACGGATTTGCATAATTCTCCTGTAAATACGGCATCATGGTCTGCAATACCTCCGGTTTTAACGAAGTTGTCGCAGCATTGTCCAGATAAATTAATTTGTCCATCATTTTCTCTCCATTTCTATAGACTATGCGTATTTCCTAGTATTCTACTATGCAATTATTTTATACTCTTGACTGTAAATGTCAAGCCCCTCTCTGTGATTTTCCCTGTATTTATAAAATCTTTAGACTTTCCTGCCGTTTTTTGGCAAAACGCTGACCGGTACAGCGCATCACCCCTGTGCAAATAATCTGCTGCATTTTCCCGACAGCATAGGTCAAAAACCCCCGCGGTGTGCTGTATCACTGACGTTTAACAAGCTTGCATACATTGCAGTTTTTATCCAGTCTGCCGCTGGTAGATATCCCATTGATATATTTAACAAATTTCCTGATTTTCTTCTTGCCCGTCAAAAGCTTCGTCTCTTTGTCCTTTTGAATGCAGGGCTGCATTTTGGCAGTCAGCTTCCCTTCTTCTGAGATGGACAGCTCTAAGACGGTTGTATACAATGTCTTTTCATTAAACCAGAAATTGCCAAGGCTATAGAAAATCGGCGCCCCTTTGTAGTAGCCAATCCCCTGCATGCAGTGGGTATGCGCCCCGACAACGGCATCCGCACCTGCATCAATGTAATCCATTGCCTGCTGGCGCTGTACATCCTCCAGCTCTGTGCTGTACTCTGTTCCCCAGTGGACATACGCAACCACAAAATCCGCTTTCTTTTTTGCTTTCCGTATGGCTTTCCGATAAGCTGTATCATCATATGTCCGGAACACGCCGGGACTATTTTTCCCGGCCTCTGGCGTCATAATATACTTCTCAGCCCTGGTTGCCGCCACAATCGCAATCGTTTTTCCCTTGCAGGTCAAATAGACAGGCTTTTTCGCCTGTTTCGCATTTTTGCCGGCTCCCACCACTGCAATATCCGCTTTTTTTAAGTATTTAAGCGTATCAAGAAAAGCGGTTTTGCCATAATCATATACGTGATTGTTGGCAAGCCCCGCCACATCAACTCCCAGCTGCTTTAGATATTTCACATTTTCCGGGCTGCTCCGGAATGTATATTGCTTGCCATCCATCGGGCTTCCCTGCTCACTGATGCTAAATTCATTGTTAATAATCATTGCATCATACGCATTCATCTTTCGGATCAGCCGTTTATCTATAACATTTTCAAGGCCTCCCGCCTTTCTCATATGACGCATAACCGCACAGTCATCATCCAGACAGATGTCACCGGCAAAACCAAGGCAAACCGTCCCCGAGGCTTCCGGCTGCACATCTGTTTCTGACTGTGTATCTTCTTCCGACGGCGCGTCTGTTCCTGACTGCGTATCTTCTTCCGACGGCGCGTCTGTTCCTGACTGCGTATCTTCTTCCGGCTGCGTATCTGTCGCCTCCGGCGCAGTCAGCCTGTCCCCGCCAATAATCGAATCCTCCAGCGATTTCGGCGTTGCCGTTGCCTGCGGCTCACCCGTCCAAAGCTTCCCGCCCCGTTCTTCCTGAAAATACATAAAAATAATAGAAAATGCAGCAAGCAGTATCACTGCAATCATAACCGGACGCCCTTTTCCATGCATCCACTCGCGAAAGCGCTTCATTTGTTTTTTCTCCATTTGTACAATGCGCTATACTAATACAGCGTATGGTAAATTTAAAATCATTTGGCGCAGTATATTTTTTATACAGCGCATAGTAAGTTTTAAATCGTTTAACACAGTATATTTTCAGCACAGCCCGGCAATATCCTTGATTATAACCCCGGACACCGGAGGGCATATCACCTTGACATGGCCGTTTTCCACCATGTACACCTGTGTTTCATCTGAAAATCCGGCTCTTGTCGTCGAAAACAATTTCGCCATCCTTCCCTGCAGCGGCACGCCCAGACGCCATACCGGAAGCTCGATCTGTCGTTCTTCCTCCGAACGGTTAATAATCACTGCAATCCGGTCTTTTTCATCAAACCGTCCGAAGCTGATCAGATTGTACTCCCCATGCAGAAACAGGATTGAACCTGTCTTAAACACCTGATAGCTTTTATGAATGCGGATCAATGACTTGTGGTAATCAATTAATTCCTGATCTTCACGCCCCCATGGATAGCTTCTGCGGTTATCCGGATCCGTCCAGCCACAGAGCCCCGCCTCATCTCCGTAATAGATCGTCGGCGCGCCGGGCCACGTCATCTGAATCATAACACCCAGGCGAAAGACCGCTTTATCCACTCCATTATTTGCCGCTTCCGCCCCTCTGGAATTTGTCCTTCCCACCTCGCTGTTTGTCCTGGTCAGGAAACGGGAATGATCGTGATTGGACAACTCATTCATGGCCACCTGCAGAGACGACGTATTAAACCGCGTCATAAAATGGCGCATTGAGCCAAAGAAATGATCCGCATTTCCTTTCATGTCGTCGCGGTACTCATCGCTATGCTTTTCCACACCAGTGAGGAACCACGTAACCGGCTCCATAAAAGCATCGTAGTTCATGACCGTATCCCACTGGTCTCCGTGAAGCCAGTCCGTCGGATCCCCATAATGCTCCGCCAGGACAATCGCATTTGGATTTGCCTCTCTTACATTTTTGCGGAACTCCCGCCAGAAAAAGTGATTGTATTCTGCAGAATGTCCCAGGTCAGCCGCTACATCAAGCCGCCAGCCGTCAACATTGTACGGCGGCGATACCCACTTTCTCGCAATATGCATCACATAGTCAAAAAGTTCAGACGAATCCTCATAATTCAATTTCGGAAGCGTGTCATGTCCCCACCAGCCGTCGTAATAGGTATTATACGGCCACATCTCTTCCCAGAATTTAAAATAAGAGCGGTAAGGACTGTCCGCCGATACATAAGCGCCTTTTTCGTATCCTTCTGCATCCTCATAAATGCATTCCCTGTCAAGCCATTTATTAAAAGAGCCGCAGTGGTTAAACACACCATCCAGAATAACCTTCATCCCGCGCCGGTGCACCTCCGCCACAAAATCAGCAAAATACTGATTGGTTGCCTCCAGATTCTCTTTGCTCGTCACACGGCAGATATAGCGGGAGGCTGATTTATTGGGATGTGCCGGGTCAAACAAATATTGCCCGTCATCCCCGCGTTTTAAAAGCTCCCCCTCATCCCTGACAATTTTGCCAATGTGGGGATCAATATAATCATAATCCTGAATATCGTATTTATGGTTAGACGGAGATACAAAAATCGGGTTGAAATAAATAACCTCTACCCCTAAATCCTGCAGATAGTCAAGCTTTTTCCACACGCCGGCAATATCACCGCCATAAAATTCCCGAACTCCCATCTCTGCCGGATATTTATTCCAGTCCGTTACTTTCGTTGTCCCCTCGCCAATGTAAAAATATTCATCCGTTTCCACATCATTTGACGGATCGCCGTTGCAGAAGCGGTCAACATATATCTGGTAAAAAATGGCGCCCTTGGCCCAATCCGGCGTTTTAAACGACGGCATAATCCAAAAATTATAATAATCATTTCTTTCGTTGAGAACACCAATGCTGTTGTAAAAACAGACAAACGCGCCGCTGTGTATCTCAAAATAATATTCTATACGGCTGGATTCAAGCTGAATCCCGCCTTCATAATAGTCAAAAGCCTTATCATTCGAAACCTTAATCATTTGCTGACGCTTTTCGCCGCAAATCAAATACACGGTATCAACATTTTCTCTCCCTGTACGAAAACGGATGCGCACAAAATCATTTTCCTCCGGCTCACTCGGATAACGGTAACGGGACGTCCCATCACTAAAAAGCGCCTGCGGATTAAAAATCATTGTCAGGTTATCCAGATAGAGCTGCGTTTTCATTGCATTCGACATCTGATGCAGCTGAATATTTAAGTCCATTTTTACCTCCCTGTTTTATGGCTGTTCTTACTATAAGCTCGCAAAGCGTAGAGCCGCCGACTTTCCTGTCCTGTACTGGCCGCATCCGCCCCTTTTACACTTTATATCATTCCGTTCTGTGTGACAAGTCATTTTACCCATTTTCAATCCATTCTGATGCCATTTTCAGCAATATTTCCCTCCGGTTCTTCTCCGGGAACTCCAAAACCTCTTCTAAAAGCCTCTGCAAAAGCTCTCCGATCTGCGGACCTGGTTTTATGCCAAGCGCCATAATATCCTTTCCGGTCACTTCAAGATCCCGAAGCTCCAGCGCATACCCTGCGTGAAGTATCTCCCGCCACAGATCAACTGCTTTCTGCACACGCTCCAGCTTCGCACGAAACAGCTCCGGATTTTGAGACAGAATATCGCAAAACTGCACCAGAAACAACAGCGGAAAAAGATCTCTGCCCATTTTGGAAACAGCCCTGCGCATTGCTTTCAAGGAATCTGAAAACGCATAATCATGCCAGTAAACAAGCCTTTTCACCATTCGGATGGTTTCATTGTCAAAGGTAAGCCGCCGGAGAATACGGACCGCTGCTTTTTCACTCTGCTGCGGGTGCCCGTAAAAATGCCCGATCCCTTTCTCGTCAATCGTCATAGTTTCCGGCTTTCCGGCATCATGCAGCAGCATGGTCAGGCAAAGTATGACATGCTGTTTTTCCGTCAGCCCTTCTATAAGCTCTTTTGCAGTCTCCAAAACATATATCGGCACAATTCCGGTGTCCCATTTACCTGATGTCCTGCCGAAGAAGAAATTCATCACCTCAACCCCATGTATGGAGTGTTCCCCCACGGTATAGATGTGATGCGGATTTTTCTGATCTGTTTCCATCATCTGATCCAGCTCCGGCAGAAAAACGGCGGTCATTCCCGTGGCATACGCTTCGCGAAGCATCCCTGCATCCTTTGCTGTCAAAAGCTTTGTCAACTCTACCCGGATACGCTCTGCGCTGATATCCTTTAGGTTGCCCGCACGCACCGGTATCGCCTGTCTGGTCTGCTTCTCTATGGAAAAGCCAAGCTGCCCCGAAAAACGGACTGCGCGCAGCATTCGCAACGCATCCTCATCAAACCGTTCCCCCGCATCCCCCACACAGCGGATCACCTTCCGCTCCATATCACCGATTCCGTCAAATTCATCAATCAGGCCCCTGTCTTCATTATATGCCATTGCATTGATCGTAAAATCACGCCGTTCTAAATCCAGCTTTAAATTATCAGTAAACGAAACGCTTTTCGGATGCCGGTTATCCTCATACTCCCCATCAATCCGGTATGTCGTCACCTCATAACCCACATGGCTGCGCATCACAGTTACTGTCCCATGCTGGATTCCCGTATCAATCGTATGGCGGAACAAAGCTTTGATTTCATCCGGACAGGCGGACGTAGTAATATCCCAGTCCTGCGGCTCTCTTCCCAAAATCGTATCCCTTACGCAGCCGCCGACCGCGTAAGCCTGATACCCCGCCTCCTGCAGTGTATTTATAATATACTTCACATCCTCCGGCAGTTGTATGATCATGGCACGGCTCCTTTCCCATCTGGTGCAGCACGGAAACGGCGGGCAGAATCACGATTCTGTCCGCCGCAATACAGTAAACTGTCTACAAATACTTCTTTAAAATAGCAACCTTATCGGTCTGCTCCCATGGCAGCTGCAGATCATTTCTGCCAAAATGACCATAAGCTGCCGTCTGCCTGTATATCGGGCGGCGCAAATCAAGCATCCGGATAATTCCTGCCGGACGCAGGTCAAAATTCTCACGGATAATCTCTACAAGCCTGCTATCTGAAATTTTACCTGTTCCAAAGGTATCAACCATAATTGACGTCGGCTGCGCCACGCCAATCGCATAGGACAGCTGGA
This sequence comes from Clostridiaceae bacterium, assembly GCA_021200535.1. Taxonomy (GTDB): domain Bacteria; phylum Bacillota; class Clostridia; order Lachnospirales; family Lachnospiraceae; genus Butyribacter. The sequence goes on from JAJQGL010000003.1 coordinate 12,250, forward strand.
TTTCACATTTGTCGGCAATGCCCGCCGCCACAATGTTTTTCGCAACATATCTGGATACATAAGCAGCGCTTCTGTCCACCTTTGTGCAGTCCTTTCCGGAAAAAGCGCCGCCGCCGTGACGGGCATAGCCGCCATATGTATCAACAATGATCTTTCGTCCCGTCAGTCCGCTGTCACCGTTTGGCCCGCCAATAACAAAGCGTCCGGTCGGATTAATAAATACCTTGGTGTTCGCATCAAACAATTCCTCTGGAAGCACCGGCTTTAACACTTCTCTGCGAATATCCTGATGAATCTGCTCCTGGCTGATCTGCTCTGCATGCTGCGTGGAAATAACAACGGCATCCAAATGAGCCGGCTTTCCATTTTCGTCGTATTCAACAGACACCTGACTTTTCCCATCCGGACGCAGATACGGAAGAATACCATCTTTGCGCACCTGTGTCAGCCTCTTTGTCAGCCGGTGTGCCAGCGCAATCGGATACGGCATCAGTTCCTCTGTCTCGTTGGTAGCATAGCCAAACATCATACCCTGATCGCCCGCGCCAATCGCCTCAATCTCTGCGTCAGACATCGTGCGTTCTCTCGCCTCCAAAGCCTGATCCACTCCCATGGCAATATCGGCAGACTGGTTATCCAGAAGGATTTTCACGGTACAGGTATCGCAGTTAAATCCCTTCTCATCCGCGTCATATCCGATTTCACGAATCGTTTCCCTGACAATCTTTTCATAATCAACAACTGCTTTTGTTGATATCTCTCCCATAACCAGCACAAAATCTGTGGTAATTGCCGTCTCACAGGCAACACGGCTCATGGGATCCTGCTCCATCAATGCATCCAGAATTGCATCGGAAATATTATCTGCAATTTTATCAGGATGCCCCTCTGTGACAGACTCTGATGTAAATAAATGTTTCTCCATAATTTCCCTCATTTCCGCGAACTTTAGTTCGCTGATGTTTTCCTGCGCTATTCCGCGTGTTTCTGCCGGGTTCTCTTTTTGTATCTCTCGGTTTCTGCGTAAATATTTTTATCCTATAGGGCTTACGTTCCGACAGGTCAGGAAAAGTTTCCTATAAAGTAAAAAATCCGGTTTATTGATACAGTGCAATAAGCCGGACTTGATATTTACGTTCAACTCCTCTTATTGATCGATTTCTCGCTGAGATTGGCACCTTCCATCCGCATGGGGTTGCCGTGGTTTCACAGAGCCTTCACTCTCCACCACTCTGAATAAGAGTTCCCTTGTTTTATTGTAATTATGACAGATAATAAGCTGCCAAAAGGTAGTGTAACGCATTTTCAATAATCCGTCAAGCCGGTCTTGACCAGATTCTCTTCAATTCTCTTCATGTTCACCAGATTCTCTTTATCGGTAAGTGAGCCGTCTCAATTTTATCATCCAGTAAAAAGCTGGCCAAAGAGCAGGTTTATTACCATTTGTAATTTGTTTTTGCCTTTTTCGTCTCTGAACCTCCCCGCCTCTTCTTCTGGGTTCTCCTGCGGACTTCGTCACGGCTGCGGGCCTTGTCACTGCCTCTGTCCCGTCCCTTGCCCTGACGCTTTTCCGGTGCAGATTCGCTCTGCATCCGCTCCTCCTGCTTATCCTCTCCCATCTGAAGGAACAAAAGGGCTGCTGCCGCTTCCAGCGAAGAAAGGTCCCTATCCTCTAAATATTCTTCCAACAGGGACATCTGTTTCCGCAGATTCTTCTGTTCCGCTACCTTTTCCATCTGCTCCAGTACCTTGGCGGCCCGGATTTCTGTAATGTCAGACGCAGTCGGGACAGCCTGTCTTTTTATCTTTGTCCGGCAGTAGCGCTGAATATCTTTTAGTTTATATATTTCCCTGCCTACGACCAGAGTAAAAGCTTTTCCGCTTTTCCCTGCCCTGCCGGTACGCCCAATCCGGTGGACATAATATTCGTCATCCTGCGGCACGTCGTAGTTAAAAACAGCTTCCACGTCATCCACATCAATCCCTCTTGCCGCTACATCTGTCGCTACCAGAATGTCGGTGCGCCCGGTTCGGAAGCCCTTCATAACGCGGTCCCTCTGCGACTGCTTCATGTCTCCATGCAGTCCCTGTGCAAAATAGCCGCGCCCCTTCAAATCTTCAACCAGTTCATCTACTTTCCGCTTTGTATTGCAGAATACCAGGGACAGCTCCGGGTGATACAGATCCAGCAGGCGGGATAAAACCTCGCTCTTTTTCCGCGGATTGACTTCATAGTAATACTGGTCAATCTTCGGGACAGTCAGTTCTTTTTTCACAACCCGGATGATCTGCGGCTCATTCAGATAGCGCTTTGCAATCTCCATGATCGGTTCCGGCATCGTCGCCGAAAACAAAAGCGTCTGCCTTTCCTCCGGCAGCTTATCAAGCACAGTTTCAATATCCTCGCGAAATCCCATATTCAGCATCTCGTCCGCTTCATCCAAAACCATTTCCCCGACCTGTTCAAGCTTTAACGTATGCCTTCTGATATGGTCAAGCACCCTGCCCGGCGTGCCAATCACAATCTGGACGCCGCCTTTCAGGGAGCGGATCTGCGTCGAGATCTCCTGTCCCCCATAAATAGGCAGCACCTTAATGCCGTGCATAAACTTTGCCAGCTTTCTTACTTCATTTGCAGACTGGATTGCCAGCTCTCTTGTCGGGCAAAGCACAATCGCCTGCAGTTTTTTATTGTGCGGATCGACGCGCTGCAGCAGCGGAATGCCAAACGCCGCAGTCTTTCCCGTACCTGTCTGCGCCTGTCCTATTAAATCGCCGCCCTCCAGTGCAGCCGGAATAGATTCTGCCTGGATTGGGCTTGCCTGCTCAAAACCCATCTCCGTAATGGCACGTAAAATCCGCGGATCCAAACACATTTCTTCAAAATTCATAAACATCCTCCATATTAATCCTTATTTAAAAAAACAACCAACACACAAAAGAACCGTTCCCTATTCAAGAACGGTTCTTTTGATTCTATTCGTAACAAAAGGGGAAAGATAATGCAAGTTGCTGGAAAATACAATCTGCACTCTTGTTTGTATCGTATCACAATACAAATACATTGTAAATAGTGCAACTGGAAGATTTTATAAATTTTTTCGAAATCTTAAAAATCAACTCCTGCCACAAAATTTTTAGTCGGTTTCCCTCTTAAAAAAGAAAAGTATTTCTCCGGAAAAATTAACATTCTAAACTCGGAATCCCAATCTGAATATCGACATCCGCGCTGTAGTCCACTCCCGGAATCCGAAATCCGAAAATCTCATAAAAATCCTGCCAATAGCTCTGCAAATCACCAATTTTATCAATATTTTCTGCAGAAACACTGCCCCACAGCTCCCGGATGGCATCCTGAACCTCCGGCTTCATCTCATAATCGTCCATACGGATCAAACCATTCTCATCCGTAACGACCTCCCCGGTGCAAAGTCTGTCATGGAACATGCGGTACATCTGCTCAATGCAGCCCTCATGAAGCTTTTTCTCCTTCATGACCTTTAACATCAGCGACATATAGAGCGGCACAATCGGAATCGCTGCGCTGGACTGCGTAACAACTGCCTTGTTGACAGAAACATACGCTTCCACGCCGTCTATCTCCTGGTTGATCTCCCCGGCCGTCCTGTAAAGATGCTGCTTTGCCTGGCCAATCGTTCCGGAATAATAAATCGGATGCGTCAGCTCCGGCCCAATATAGGAATACGCCACGGTCTTTGCGCCGTCTTGCAGGGCATCCGCTTCTTTCAGCGCCTCAATCCACAATTTCCAGTCCTCTCCGCCCATTACCTTAACTGTATCATGGATTTCCTCTTCCGTTGCCGGTTCAATCGTTGCCTCGAAAATTTCATTTGTCATCAGGTCAATCGCCTGATTTGTATAGCTCTGTCCAACTGTTTTCAGCACAGAGCGGTACGTTACCCCATCCGGCGCTTTTCTGCGCGGCGCTGCAATACTGTAGATAACCATATCTGCCTTGCCCCAGTCCTTTTTGATCAGGGCAATCGTCTCATCCTTAATCTCCTGTGAATAGGCATCCCCATTAATCGACTTTGCATAAAATCCATCTGCTGCTGCAAATTTTTCAAATGCCGCTGTATTATACCAGCCCGCAGTGCCTGTCCTCTTCTCCTTGCCTGCCTTATCAAAAATAACTCCGATTGTATCCGCCCCACAGGAATATGTTGCGGCAATGCGGCTTGCCAGCCCATATCCCATGGAAGAACCAATGACCAGAACCTTTTTCGGCCCTTCCGTCGCCGGCTGCGATTTAACATATTCAATCTGCGCTTTTACTGCCGCCTCACATCCGGCCGGATGTGCCGTAGTACACATGAATCCCTTTACCTTAGGCTCCACTACCATATTTTTTCCCTCCATCTATGTAGTCATTAAAAAGCACCGCTCTGCAGCATATATGACTACTGCCTTTTTGCGAAATGTTATAAAATCCAGAGTTATTGTAGCATAATTTACACCAAGTCTCAAGCCGAAAGTCAGTCAGGAAAGCGTATTTCCGTCTATTTACGTCTAACGCACTTTCTGATAAAATATTTTCTGATGCCGCCGGGCATGCGCATTGTTTGCATAAACTATTGCTTTATGCACAAATATTGCTTTATGCATAAACGATTGCCTTATGTACAAATATTGCTTTATGCATAAACGATTGCTTTATGTGCAAAAAAGCATCAGCGAACTAAAGTTCGCAGAAATGAGGAAAACTATGAATAAATTACTTGAGAAAACCCCCCGTTCGGGAAAACACGCCGTCACGCTCCGCATGGTCTGTTATATTGCCGCGCTCATACTGAGCCTTGCCGTGATGATCTTTATCCTGTCCGCCAGCGGCAGCAATGAACCAAATTTTATTGCCGCTGTCGTCGGCGTATGGATTTTGTTTGTGCTGTTCTGTGCCTATAAAATTTACCGCGTCAGCCGCAAACAGAGTGTATTTCAAAAGGGGACCCTGACCGTAACCGAACTGGATGACATGAATGGCATTGCATTTGAAGAGCTCGCATGTGAAATCCTTGTCGCAAACGGATTTGACCTCGCCGAGAACACCCCCGCCACAAGGGATTTCGGCGTTGATATTCTGGCTGAAAAAGACGGCATGACTTATGCCATCCAGTGTAAGCGCTACAAAGATGCCGTTGGCCTGGAGGCAGTTCAGCAGGTCTACGCCGGGCGCGCCTTCTACGAATGTCACGTAGCTGTCGTTTTAACCAACCAGAACTTTACAGCCAACGCACAGAAGCTTGCCGATAAGCTTGGCGTCGTCCTGTGGGACAGGGAAACGCTCCGCAATCTTTTGTAAACAACACTTATGCTATAAATTTGCAGAAATGAGGCAACCTATGACATCCATTAAAATTTCAGTGCGGGATCTGGTCGAATTTATTCTGCGCTCCGGTGATCTTTCTGTCTCTTCAACCGGGTTCCGCGATCCGGATGCCATGCAGGAGGGGACACGGATTCACAAAAAGCTGCAAAAGAGAATGGGATCCGGTTACCGGGCGGAAATCAGCCTGTCCCGCGAATTTCCGCTGACCTGCGACGGCATTGATTTTCAAATTTGTCTGGAAGGGCGTGCCGACGGTATCTTTCGTGATAAAACGGGCGAGATAATTGATGAGATCAAAGGGGTCTATCAAAATATCCACAGCCTCAAAGAGCCGGTTCCAGTGCACCGCGCACAAGCTCTTTGCTATGCCTGTATTTATGCGCTGGAAAACAAATTACCGGAAATCGGCATCCGGCTGACTTACTGCCACATCCCAACAGAAGAGGTCCGCTATTTTCCGGAGCGCCTTACCTGTGAAGCATTAGAAGCATGGCTTCAGGAGCTTTTAGCCAAATACGCAAAATGGATTGCGTGGCAGCTTAGGTGGCAGGACACCAGAAACCAGCAGATCAAAAAACTGGAATTTCCGTTTTCATACCGGGAGGGTCAGGCAAAGCTGGTCAAGGGTGTTTATCAGAGTATTCTGCGAAAAAAAAGACTTTATATTGAAGCGCCTACCGGCGTCGGAAAAACCATTTCCACAATATTTCCAACAGTAAAATCCATCGGGGAAGGACTGACGGAAAAAATATTTTATCTGACTGCAAAAACAATTACGAGGACCGTTGCGGAGGATACCTTTCTTTTGCTGCAGGAGCACGGCGCACCGCTCAAAAGCGTGACGCTGACTGCCAAGGAAAAAATCTGCATTCTGGAAAAGCCTTCCTGTAACCCGTCCGGGTGCGGCCGTGCCAAAGGACATTTTGACCGGGTCAATGACGCCGTATTTGACATATTAACACATGAAACACTTATGAACCGCAATACGATTTTAGAATACGCCGAAAAACATATGGTGTGTCCATTTGAATTTTCCCTGGACATTGCAACATGGTGTGATGTAATCACTGGAGATTACAACTATGCGTTTGACCCGACCGCCAGTCTGAAACGCTTTTTTGCTGCTGAAAAGCAAATGGACTATGTTTTTCTGATAGACGAGGCCCACAATCTGGTAAGCCGCGCCAGAGAAATGTACTCTGCTGCACTGGTGAAGGAAGATTTCCTTTTGATGAAAAAAATCACAAAACAAAAAAGCAAACGCGTGACGAATGCTTTGGACAGCTGCAACCGCTCCCTTCTGGCGCTCAAAAAAAGATGTGACGAGACGGAACGGTTTGACAGCCTGGATATCGAGGAGTTTGTTTTTCGCCTGATGCGCCTGTGCACGTATATGGAAGAATATTTCGAGGAGGACGAGCATGCCGGAAAGGATAAAACGCCGCTTTTGCCCGAAGAAAAAGAACCGCTTTTAAATTTTTACTTTGAGGCAAGGGCCTTCCAAAATATTTATGAGCTGACCGACGAACACTACATCATATACGGTGATTACGGCGAAACCGGCGCTTTCCGGCTTCATCTCCAATGCATGGATCCATCTGCCAACCTGGATCTGTATCTGAAAAAAGGACGGTGCAGCGTTTTTTTCTCCGCCACGCTTTTGCCGGTTCAATATTACAGAGAACAGCTTGCCGGAAGAGAAGAAGATTATGCAGTCTATGCCCCATCCCCCTTTTCCGCCGAAAAACGGCTTTTGATGATCGGGCGGGATGTGTCGACAAAATATACTGCGCGCGGTCCCGGCCTGTATCAGAAAATTGCAGCATATATCACGGCATTCTGCCGCGGAACTGTTGGAAATTATATGGCGTTTTTCCCATCGTACCGGATGCTGGAAGAGGTGCGGGAATATCTGCCGGAAGAACCATCCATCCGCATTTTTTCGCAGACAGCATCCATGACAGAAGCAGAACGCGAGGCCTTCCTGTCTCATTTTGAAAATTCCCCTTCCCATACCACCATTGGCCTGTGCGTGCTGGGCGGTATATTCAGCGAGGGGATTGACCTAAAAGACAGCCGGCTGATCGGAGCAGTCATTGTAGGGACAGGGCTGCCCATGGTTTGCACGGAAAATGAATTGTTTAAAGATTATTTTGACGAAAAGAAAGGAACCGGATTTTCCTATGCATATCAATACCCGGGCATGAATAAAGTGCTGCAGGCGGCAGGCAGGGTTATCCGCACCACAGAAGATGTCGGCGCAATTCTTTTGCTGGATGACCGTTTCCTGCAGCGCAGCTACCAGAAGCTCTTCCCCAGAGAATGGTTTCCTTATAACATTGTCACGCAGGAAGCCCTTCCGGATATACTGCACAGCTTTTGGGAAAGGTACAATAAAAACAGGGGAATAGATGAATAAAGGAGGCAAAACAAAATGGTTATAAAAGGAAACTTCCTGTACACACCTGCCATAGACAAAACGGTGATTCAAAAAAATGCATACCTTGCCATCCGGAACGGCAGGGTGGAACGCTTTTATAAAGCATTGCCGGAAGAATATGCCAAAGAAAAGGTTATTGACTATGGAGACGCGGTTATTATCCCCGCTTTTAACGATCTGCACATTCACGCACCCCAGTTGATTAACCGGGGCGTGGGCTTTGACAAGGAGCTGCTCCCATGGCTTGAAACCTACACCTTTCCCATAGAAGCAAACTATGCAGACAGCGCTTTTGCCGACCGCGCCTATAAAATATTCCTAAACCAGATGTGGGCTGCAGGAACAATGCGTTTCTCTGCCTTTGCAACTATACACAAGGCGGCAGCATGGCATCTGATGGAACTGACAGAACAGTCCGGCTTATCTGCCTGCATCGGTAAGGTAAATATGGACCGCAACGCACCGGATTATTTATGTGAAGAGACAGAACAATCGTTGGAAGAAACAGAAGAACTTATATTAAAGTGTCAGAAGGAATTCAAAAACGTCAGCTATATCCTCACGCCCCGCTTTGTTCCTTCCACTACGGAAAAAATGATGGCCGGGCTGGGGCGGCTCGGTGAGAAATATGATCTGCCGGTACAATCCCACCTGTCGGAAAACCGCAGCGAAATTGCCTGGGTAAAAGAGCTTCATCCGAACAGCAAAACATATACGGACGTATACGATGCGCATGGCCTGCTGCGGAAAAATAAAACCATCATGGCACACTCGATTTATTTATCCGGCGAAGAAAAAAACCTGCTGCAAGAGAAAAATATTATGCTGGCACACTGCGCCCAGTCAAACATTAACCTTTCCAGCGGAGTGATGCCGCTGCGGAAAAATCTGGCGCAGGGGCTGCGCTGCTGCATAGCAAGCGATGTTGCCGCCAGCCATACTGCTGCCATGAACCGCCATATCACTGCATCTATCGGACTTTCTAAAATCAACTGGCTGCAGCATCCAGAGGAAACTGCGCTGCAGCTAACGGAGGCCCTTTATCTTGCCACCAAACAGAGCGGCTCCTTCTTTGGGAAAGTGGGAAGCTTTGAACCCGGATATGATTTTGACGCACTGGTTATCGAAACAGATGAAATGGGCGGTATGCTCGCACGCACGCCTTTTGAAAAGCTGGAACAATATATTTACGCCGGAGATGACCGGAATATTCTTGCAAGATACCGCCGCGGCAAATATATAGAAAAACCGTTTGCTCTTTAACAAAATTTAGATTTTGATGAGATTTTTTCTTTTTAGATATTGCATTTTTTTTAAATTCGCCGTATAATGATATACGGTTTTCGGCGTGTGGCTCAGTTTGGTAGAGCGCTACGTTCGGGACGTAGAAGTCGCAAGTTCGAATCTTGTCACGCCGATACACAAGGATCAAAAAGCAGGATATGCCGGAATCCTTGGCAGGGGCAAGCCTGTGAAAACATCTGATAAGCTGTTTTCACAGGCTTTTCATTTCCCCTATATAAACGCTTTCATTTCTTCCATGAAATCTTCTTCGATCTTGACCAGCTCCTTTGCAACTGCTTCGCATTCCTCATCTGCCCCGGCATATTGATTTATATGCTCTGAAATTTTCTGAATCCCCATATTGCAGCCATCCATCATAAGCTTTGCAATCTGGTGGTTATCTGCATTCATCAGCATTTTCATCTCTGTATCAAGCCACGAATACATCTTTGCCATAGCCCCCGGCTCTTTATCCTTTTTCCCATACTTCCCTAAAAGGGAAATCGTTTTCTGCTCCAGCTCTTCATGCTTATCTGCATAGCTGTCCAGTATTTTTTTCAACTCCTCCTCCTTTGCATACTCGCGCACCTGACGAATACTATCATACGCCATTTTGCAGCCGGAGCTGCATTCCTTTAATAAACTAACACAATCATCTGACATATCTGCCTCCATTTCTGCAACGCCTGCCCTTGCCACATACAGCTTGTCGCCCGATGTCTGCGGGTACGTTGCCGGTACTACTGTAATCGGCGGAAAACTATCCCCCATGCTTTTACCTCTTTTCTGCAGGCCGGTGCATTTATTAGCCGAACAAATTGGCCTGCAAAAATATTCGGCTTGCACAAAGTTTGTGCATCATATTATTC
>JAJQGL010000109.1 GCA_021200535.1 Clostridiaceae bacterium
AAGCTTTTAATACAATAATGTCAAACATTTTTCTATAAAAATCAGAATGATTCATGCATTGATTATAACTGTTAAAGATAGATTAGCCTACCTTTACTACGTTTGATGCCTGAGGTCCTTTTTCACCGTTTACAACGTCGAACTCGACTGCTTCGCCTTCGTCAAGAACTTTGAATCCGTCCATCTGAAGTGCTGAAAAATGTACAAATACATCTTTTCCTGTCTCGTCAGAGATGAAACCAAAACCTTTTTTTGCATTAAACCATTTCACTGTACCCTTCATTGTACTGCCTCCTAAAAAATGAAAAAATAATATAATATTGTTCTGCCGCGCAATCCTATTTACCCATGATTGGCAACAAAATAAATCTATCATATAAATGGTGCGGTGTCAACGGAAAATATTCTGAAAAATCATCTCCTGTATTATGTATCCGGTGTTTTTGACTGGGCAGGTTTTCGGATGCGGATGATGTCAGCGGGGGAGTTCATTTGTGCGGCTATAGTGGAAAATACAGACAGAATGTGTTACAATATCCATACTGTTATGAAGCAATTATTCCATAGTTGTCGTACCGGTACCGCAAAATCTGATTTTCACTTTGTTGGTACACGGGAGAACGGATGAAGAAAAGGAGAAGTGTTTGATGAAGGGGAAGATGAAAGTCATTATTATCATACTGGTACTTTTGCTGGTGGGAACCGGCGTATTTTTATGGAAAATGAACCAGATTTCCACACAGCTTTCGGAGCAGGAACAGGAGCGGCTTGCAGAAGAAAGAGATCTTGTGGAGGAACAGGACGGAAAGGAAATTGATCAGATCAATTCGGTCGATATCATTCCGCTTTATCTGAAAGGCGCAGATAAAAATGTTGTTACAACAGACTTTAAAAATGTGAAAGAAATCTACTCGGAAAAGAAATCATCTGAAGTAGAAGAAAACCTTACGGCCATTAAAAAAAATAAATCTTTTTCTTTGCAGGAGCCGTTGTGGGCGTATAACCCATACGGAACAAACCGGGATTCGATGTATGTATATTTTACAACCTCTGGGAATTGCTACTGCCGTTATACGGTTTCTGTCAAGGATGAGGATATCCCTGATTTTACCAGAACAGCAGCGATTGAGACGGCGGGGGGAGTGACTAAGACGCATGAGTATCAGATTATCGGGCTGGTGCCGGGCGAGACAAATTATATTACGCTGCATATGTACAATTCAGACGACGAACTTTCGGCAAAACAGACCTTTTCTGTTGACGTCCCTTCCAGCAAGGCTGGGGCGCAGCAGAAGCTTCAGACGGAGGACGGAAGGAGCAAAACGACGATCTCCAATGGTCTGTATGCTGTGTTTGAGAAAAAAAAGGCCATTCTTTTATATGATAACTCAGGGATTTTGCGGGGGGAAATTCCGACTATCGACAATTTTGGGATGAATATGGAGCAGGTGTATGACACATTGCTTTTTGCATCCGGTAAGGGACAGCTTTCCCAGGTGAATGCACTGGGTCAGGTAACCAAGACGATTGCAACTTCCGGTTACACGCAGGCGGGCGAATTTTGCTATGATGGAGGCGGCAATGTTTATGTCATTGCAACGGCAAATCAGAAAGGGGCTGCACCGGCGAGCAAGATTATCAAGGTCGAGCTGGAAACCGGCGAGGTATCTCAGATGCTCGATATGGATACTCTGTTGAGCAAGGTATATAAAAAAGCGGTGAAAAAAGCCAAAAAATCCACTGTAAACTGGGTTGAACTGAACTCTGTGCAGGTGGTGGGCGCAAACAGCCTGTTAATCAGCTCAAAGAAGCTGTCCAGTATTTTTAAGGTCAGCAATGTCGGAAGCCTTCTTCCTAAGATTAATTATATTATTGCGGATAAAAAAATATATCAATCCTACAAATCACTGAAGAAAAAGGTGCTGACAAAGGTTTCTGGGGATGAGCAGGAAGAAGCCGCGCCAACATCGGAAAGCATTCTGGAGACGGCACAGGAGACAGAAGCGTTTGCTTCCCAGTACGGACAGGAGGCGCTTTGCTATCAGGCGGCTTCGGAAGAGGGGCAGTACGATCTGTCGTTATTGAACAACAATGCCGGAACGGGCGAAAAAGGCAGTAAAAAATCTTATTATTATCAGTACCGGGTTGATGAGACGGCAAAAACCTATCAGCTGACCAAAAAGCTGGCATTTGACCAGACCAAAAAACATGGTAATATTTTAGAGCAGGAGGAAAGTTATATTTATTGCAACAGCGATAAAAAAGCATTTTCGGAAGTAGACGATACCGGAAAGCTGATGAAACAGTTTAAGGCAAATGCAGCGGTGTACCGTGTAACAAAATCAGATTTCAAAGGGTTTTGGTTCCAGTAAAGCGGCAGATGGTGCAGGCAATTTGCAGAAATGAGGGGGAAATGGAAAAGAATATGTATTATGAAAAGGCAGAGGCAGTGATCGCACAGGTGGGGCGGGCTGTGATTGGCAAGGAGGATTATATCAGAAAGGCGGTGGCGGCGATATTTGCCGGGGGTCATATTTTAATTGATGACATTCCGGGGGTTGGAAAAACGACTCTTGCGATGGCGCTTTCCAAAGCGATGGAGCTGGAGAGCAGGCGGATTCAGTTTACGCCGGATGTCATGCCGTCAGACATTGTTGGCTTTTCGCTTTATCGGAAAGAAACCGGGGAATTTGTTTATCAGCCGGGCGCCGTTATGTGTAATCTGTTTCTGGGAGATGAGATTAACCGCACTTTGCCGAAAACACAGTCCGCACTTTTAGAGGTAATGGAGGAAAACCGTGTGACGGTAGACGGAGTGACCAGGAGCCTGCCGGAACCGTTTATTGTTATTGCGACGGAAAATCCGGCAGGAAGTGTAGGAACCCAGCTGCTTCCCGAGTCGCAGCTTGACCGGTTTATGATTTGCATGACGATGGGTTACCCTCTTCTGGAGGATGAGGTGGAGATCGCAAAGGGAAAAAGCAGCGGAATTGCAGTACAGGACGTGGAGACAGTGATGTCGGTGGACGAGCTGCTGCAGATACGGAGACAGGTGGATGAAGTTTATGTTCATGATAAGATTTATTATTATATCTGTCATTTGGTAAAACAAACCAGGGAGAATGCGTATATTGAAATGGGCGTAAGCCCGAGAGGAACCATTGCCCTTGTCCGGATGGCAAAGGCGATTGCTTATCTGGACCGCAGGGATTACGTGACGCCGGAGGACGTGAACGAGATATTTCTGGATGTGACATCGCACCGCATCCTTCTTAATGCCAGAGCGAGAACTGGAAAAATGAATGCGGAAAAGATTTTGCAGCAGATATTGGAAAACGAAAAAAAACCGGCATCGCAGTTAAAGGGCAGATCGCGGTGAGGGAGACATATGAAGAGATTGATTGCATTTTTGATGCTGGCTGCCGTCCTTGCCTATATGGGAGTGATTTACCGCAGCAGCAGCCTGATTTATCTGTTCTATGCGCTGGTTTGCTGCGTGGGGATTTTATTTTTGTATAATCTATATCTTATATATCATATCCGGATAACGATGGATATCCCGTATCAGATAGTGGAAAAGGGAAAAGAGATTCCGGTGGAGTTAGAGCTTCGCAGCAGCAGCGTGCTGCCTTCCGGCAGAATTGCAATACGGCTGGAGGTAAAAAATGTCCGGGACAAAAAGAAGCAGACAGCATCCTTTTTTTCTTTTGTGCCTGGAAAACGAATTGGTCGGACAGGCCGGGGGAATGAAGGCTCCGCACTGGTCAGGGGAGGCCTGGCAAGCCGCACATCCGGGAGGGTGCAGGTCAGGGTGAAAGGGGTATGGTTATACGATCTTTTGGGGATATTGAAGCTCCCTGTCCCGGGAAAGCGCAGACATGGGTTTGGTGAGGTGGTGGTTCTTCCAAAAGCCTGCCGGATACCGGTTGTTCCGGTGAAGAACGGTCTGCAGCCATCCTATAGCCGGGAATTTTGCCCGGGGAATGTTTTTGAACAGGAGCCGCCGGAGGTATACGATATCCGGAATTACCGTCCGGGGGATTCCCTCCGGAGCATTCATTGGAAATTATCAGCGAAGTCAGACGAGCTGATTGTGCGGGAAAGCCAGATTGAGACGGAGGCAGCTGTTGTGCTTTTTCTTGACTGGAGGCGGGGAAAAGAGCCGCTTAGAAAATACAGGAAGCGCATGGAGTATTTAAACATTGTACTGCTGTCCCTTTCGGAAAGCCTGTTGGAGGCGGGGTGTGCGCACTATGTTGTCTGGTATGGCGGGCAGGAGGACGTGCTGCGCTGCAGGGTATCACAGCAGGAGCATGTGTATCAGATGATGGCGCAGGTGAGCATCCCCGGGGAGAGGAAACAGCCGGTTTCCATCCGGGAGGCTTACGCACAGAAATATCACAGTGTGCCGGGACAGATCAACCTGATTTTGCGGGAGACGCTATGCCTGCAGGTTGCAGACAGCCAGACGATTCAGTATACGGAACAGGGGCTGGAAAAATCACTGCAGGACCAGACGATTTATTTGGGCGGAAAGGCAGGGAGTTTGGGTGCACGTAAATAAAAAATTTTTAACGCCGTGGATTAGCGTTGGTTTACTCCTTTTGGGGATGTATATGTGTTTTTGCCAGGAATTTCATTTTCCGTTCCGGCAGACGGGCGGGATTGTATTTTCCTGTGTTTTTGCAGCGCTTGCCGTTTTTGTGGTTTTACAGGAAAAAAAGAGGTTTGTGGTTGGCGGGATGGCTGTGGTTTTGTGTATTGTTTTGCTGGCGGCATTGTTTTTTGGGGAAACACTGCAGCGTGATATCAACAACATTTTATATTATCTTGACAGGCAGCTGACCAGCTACAATGGCTCGACGCTTGTTCCCGGCGGTGTGAAGCTGACAGCAGGAGAGGGTGGCAGTCCCTTTTTGCTGCTTTTGCTTGGAGGTGTGAGCGGATTTTATATGGCGTTCATGGCGTTTCGGTGTTTGAAAGGTCTGCCTGCGCTTGTGCTGCCATGGTCTGTTGTGGCTTTGGGGCTTTTGATGGGGGTTACTCCGGGGAAATGTGGCTTTACGCTGCTGTTTGCCGGAACTGTCTTTTTGCTGCTTTTTTTGTCATGCCGGCACCGGTGTCAGGGGCAGAAAAAACGAGTTTCCAATAAGAGCTGCATCGTATCTGGTGTGTCTGGCAGGATGCTTGTGATAACAGGAGCTATTCTGGCGGTTAGTGCGCTTTTGGGATTTTTTGTGTGCGGCAGAACAGAAAAAGAGCTCCTTTCGTATCACGAAACCTATCAGGAAAAGCAATTACTTGCTGAGGAGAAAATCAAAGATAAAATAGAAGACATTGCACAGGCGCTGTGCGCGCAATTCGGCATGGACAGCGACGGGCTTTTGAGCAATCGTGAACCGAAGTATAATGATGAGGCTGTGATGCGGATTACCATGGAACAGAAGCCGACGGAGGATGTCTATCTCAAAGGATATGTGGGCAGCTATTACCAGAATGGACAGTGGTATGAGAGTGATACGGACCGCGTGGAGGATATTTGCGGTGACAGCAATATGCTTCTTAACATAAATTATCTTGACTGGGTATACTATTACGGAGTATTTATGAATTATCATTATAGTGATTCGAATCGGGAGGCTGGCAGCCTGTTCCGGCAATACCAGTCTGAGATCACATCCTGCAAGTGGAAGCTGGAGTATGTGGGCAAAGGAAAGAACAGCAAATACAGTTATTGTCCTTATTTTTCCGATCTGTCTGAATTGTACCATGCCGGGGATGGGGAAGGAGAGATTTCTTTAAGGGGAGATAACGGAATAAAAAGAAAGGGGAATGAGCTGACAGTGACAGTTTGTACCATCACAGAGCAGCAGAGGCAGGAGTATTACAACATCATAACAGATTGGGATACTGCAAACTGGAATACGACTATGGCATTGCTGGATGGGAAAAGCGAAAAAATTTCGGCGTGGTCAGTGGATGAGAGCAGGCTGGCCGAATATTTGCGGTATGTCAGGGAAGAATATGTTTTGCTTCCGGAAGAGGGATTGGACAAATTTAAGCTCTTTGCCGCCAGACACAGTTCGGAGTTCAGATTTGATAATCCGTTTAAGGAGGCAAGCTTTCAAGTAAGTCCGTTGATACAGGAACAGGCGGACTATAGTACAAATCTGAGTGCGGTACCGTCAAATGAGGATTATGTAGAGAATTTTTTGCTGACGCAGAAAGCGGGGTATTGTGAACATTTTGCAACGGCAGGAACCCTTCTTTTGCGCTATTATGGTTATCCGGCAAGATATGTTGCCGGATATAAGGTGCCGGCAGATGCCTTTCGGTATACGGAGGACGGTTATCAGGCAGAAGTGCTCGACTCCTATGCGCACGCGTGGTCGGATGTATATATGGGTGCGATGGGCTGGTGTCCGGTAGAAATGACGCCGTCAGCCCAGACTGCAGTACAGGAGCCTGCCCAGGCATCCGCAGAGGTTTCGCAGCCTGATCTCACAGAATCAGAAGACGACAGTGACCCGGATGACGGGGAAACAGAATCAGACGATTCCCTGTATGAAGAAGAGACTTCGGCATATGAAGAAGAGACTGCTGCCCCGGATACAGAGGAAGGCACAGGAGATGGCGAAGGGGATGCTGCAGGAGACGGAAAGCTTCAGGAAAAGACTTCGGATTCCGGTTATGGATATGAAGCTCCCTGTGCAGGGCTGTTTTTTGCCGCGGCATTGCTTTTGGCTGCCGCCATGGTAATTTTGTTCCTTCGCCGGAGGCGCACCCGCTACAGCAGGTTAGAAAAAAAGATGGGCGGCAGCAGTCTTGTCCGTTTCCGCACAGAAGAGCTGCAGCTGTTTTTACGGGACTGCGGCGTCAGGAAAATCACAGGCAAAAGTGACAGCGAATGGTTTGCCGAGGCCTGCCGCAGGGGTGGGCGGAAAGCAGAGTGCGCAAAAAATTTACAAATCATGGAAAAGGCATATTTTGCCGGGAGAAGTGTCAGTGAACAGGAGTGTCTGGCCTATTTGGAAATGACCGGTGCCCTAATCAGGCAGATTGGGAAAAGAGCCGGCAGAGGAAGAAAATTTTTGCTGAGATTGCTGGGATGGGGCCGGAGGCTTCGCCCTTGAGAAAAAATGGAATATATGCTACACTGTAAACCAGTACAGCATAAAACCCTGTTATTTACGAAACGCTGTACTAGTACAGCGTTTCCGGTATATCAAATTGGGGATGCGGTGATTGTGCAGAATAAAATTTAGAAATTGTCTGTAAAGGAGAAAAAAGATGTACGAAAATGAAATTGCAGCCATTACTGCAAAGGGGAATAATCAGGAAATTTATTTTGGCCTGCTGCAGCTGACAAAAGATATTATGCAGCAGAAGGGCAGGATTCAGGGAAAGAAAAAGGTATATTATATTTCTGCCGAATTTTTGATTGGAAAATTGCTGTCCAACAATCTGATCAATCTTGGACTGTATGACCAGGTTGCGCAGAGCCTGAAAGCGAACGGAAAGAATATGGCCGAAATTGAGGAAATTGAAAATGAGCCTTCTCTGGGAAACGGCGGACTGGGACGTCTGGCGGCATGCTTTTTAGATTCGATTGCAACACTGGGGCTGCCTGGAGATGGAATTGGATTAAATTACCATCTGGGGCTTTTCCGGCAGACATTTGAACAGAACCTGCAGAAAGAGGTTCCGAATCCATGGATTACACAGCAGAGCTGGCTTCGCCGTACAGATGTAAGCTATCCGGTGATTTTAGGCGGCAAAACCGTGCAGTCTGTCATGTATGAGATAGATGTAACCGGATATGATAACAAGTGCAATACCTTAAAACTGTTTGATCTGGATACGGTTGATGATTCGATTGTCAATGAGGGGTCTATTTATTTTGATAAAGAGAATGTTGCAAAAAACCTGACGTTGTTTCTTTATCCGGATGACAGTGATTATCAGGGGCAGCTGCTGCGTATCTACCAGCAGTATTTTATGGTGAGCAATGCAGCGCAGCTGATTATTGATGAAGCGCTTGCAAAGGGAAGCAATCTTTACGACCTTCCGGAATATGCAGTCATTCAGATTAACGATACGCATCCGACAATGGTGATTCCGGAGATGATCCGTCTGCTGATGAAACGCGGCATTCAGATTGATGATGCGATTGGCATTGTATCCCGGATGTGTGCTTACACGAATCACACAATTCTGGCAGAGGCGCTGGAAAAATGGCCGTTGTGGTTCCTTGACCGCGTTGTGCCGCAGCTGATTCCGATTATCAAAATGTTAGATGTCAAGGTAAAAGAGAAATATAAGGACGAGAGAGTATATATCATTGACAGCGAGCAGCGCGTCCACATGGCGCATATTGATATTCACTATGGTTATAGCGTCAATGGTGTAGCGGCCCTTCATACCCAGATATTGGAAGACAGTGAATTAAAACCGTTTAAGGATATTTATCCGGAGAAATTCAATAACAAGACAAACGGAATTACATTCCGCCGCTGGCTGCTGCACTGTAACCATGAACTGGCTGCTTTTATTGAGAGCAAGATTGGTGCAGGATTTAAAAAGGATGCCGGTGAGCTTGAACAGCTTCTTGCAGCCGCTGATCATCCGGCGGATTTGAACAAACTGCTGGAAATCAAGCAAAATAAAAAAGAAGAGTTTAAGGATTATCTGAAACAGAAAGAAAATATATCAATTAATGAACATTCGATTTTTGATGTACAGGTAAAACGGTTACACGAATATAAGAGACAGCAGATGAATGTCCTCTATATTATTTATAAATATTTTGAAATCAAGAAAGGCAATAAGCCGAAAACACCAATCACAATGATTTTTGGTGCAAAAGCCGCTCCGGCCTATACGATTGCAAAAGACATTATTCACGCAATTTTGTGTTTGTCAGAGGTGATTCGCAAGGATCCGGATGTCAGTCCATATCTGAATGTGGTAATGTTGGAAAATTATAATGTGACCTATGCGGAGAAGGTGATTCCGGCGGCTGATATCTCCGAGCAGATTTCGCTTGCCTCAAAGGAGGCCAGTGGAACCGGCAACATGAAATTCATGCTGAATGGCGCAGTCACTCTGGGGACAGAGGATGGTGCAAATGTAGAAATCCATCAGTTTGTAGGAGACGATAATATATATATATTCGGTGAGTCCAGCGAACAGGTTATTGAACATTATGCCAAGGCGGATTATTCTGCTGAGAAGATTTATGATGAGGATGCAGATATTGCGAAGCTGGTGGATTTCCTGATCAGTAAGGAAATGTTTGCTGTAGGCAGCAAAAAAAGCCTGATCCGTCTTTACATGGAGCTGGTAACCAAAGACTGGTTTATGACATTGCTGGATATTAGGGATTATATCAGGGTAAAGGAACAGGTATTTGCAGATTACGAAGATCGCGAAGCGTGGGCAAGGAAAATGCTGGTCAATATCAGCAAAGCCGGCTTCTTTTCTTCAGACAGAACGATTGCGCAGTACAATGATGATATCTGGAAGCTGAAAGCGGAATAAATCACCTGACAGCATCTCGTCGCGTAAAGCGCTCAGAAAAGAGGATTAATCTGGAATCTGCAGATTTCAGTTTTTTGTAGCAGGAAAACGTGGAAAAAGAAAGGCAGGCGAACAATGAAAAGAATTGGTTTTTTGACCAGTGGCGGAGATTGCCAGAGCTTAAATGCAACGATGCGCGGAGTGGCGAAAACACTGTATCAGGCGTATTCCGATCTGGAAATTTACGGTATTCTGGACGGTTACAAGGGGCTTATTTATGGAAATTACAGATTGCTTAAACCGAAGGATTTTTCCGGCATCCTGACAGAGGGCGGCACGATTATCGGCACATCAAGACAGCCGTTTAAGCATATGCGCACGCCGGATGAGAATGGACTGGACAAGGTAGAAGCAATGAAGTCTAACTATAAAAAATGGAAGTTAGACTGTCTGGTTATTCTGGGGGGCAATGGGACGCACAAAACTGCAAATCTGCTGCGCGAAGAGGGCTGCAATGTTGTTACTTTGCCAAAGACGATTGACAACGATATC
Organism: Clostridiaceae bacterium; assembly: GCA_021200535.1. Taxonomy (GTDB): domain Bacteria; phylum Bacillota; class Clostridia; order Lachnospirales; family Lachnospiraceae; genus Butyribacter. The sequence goes on from JAJQGL010000109.1 coordinate 10,072, forward strand.
TGGGGCACGGATATTACATTTGGCTTCCAGAGTGCGGTGAATATTGCCACCAATGCGATTGACTGTATTCACACGACAGCGGCCTCACATGGAAGAGTATTTATTGTAGAGGTTATGGGGCATAAAGTAGGATGGCTGACACTTCATGCCGGTATTGCGGGCGGAGCGGATATTATTCTTCTGCCGGAAATCCCATATGACATTAATTCCGTTGTCAAGGCGCTGGAAAAGAGAACGAAAGAGGGAAAACGCTTTTCTATTCTGGCGGTGGCAGAGGGTGCAATTTCAAAAGAGGATGCCGCCCTGTCGAAGAAAGAGCTGAAGGCGAAGAGAAAATCAAGTCTGTATCCATCTATTTCTTATCAGATTGGACAGGAGATTCAGGAGAAAACGGGGCAGGAGGTCAGGATTACCGTGCCGGGCCATATGCAGCGCGGCGGAGAGCCGTGTCCGTATGACAGGGTGATTTCCAGCCGGCTCGGCTCAGCAGCAGCCAGACTGGTCATAGAAGAAAAGTATGGCTATATGGTGGGCTTCCGGGACAATCTTATTGTACCAGTACCATTAGAAGAGGTGGCCGGCAAATTGAAAATGGTTGATCCGGAGTCCGCTATTATCCAGGAAGTGAAGGGATTAGGAATCTGCTTTGGCGATTAAAAGCCGGGGCAGATGATGAAGTGTGAAGATTTAAGCAGGAGGGAAAAGGCATGTCTTATACGGCGCTATATCGTAAATTCCGACCGGGGGAATTTGATCAGGTCAAGGGGCAGGATCATATTGTGACAACGCTGCGGAATCAGATTCGAACAGACCGTATTGGACATGCCTATCTTTTCTGCGGGACAAGAGGAACCGGAAAAACTACTGTGGCAAAAATTTTGGCAAAGGCAGTAAACTGTGAGCATCCGGTAGACGGCGATCCGTGTAATGAATGTGAAAGCTGTCAGAAAATCAGCCGCCAGACTTCCATGAATGTGGTTGAAATAGATGCGGCGTCAAATAATGGTGTTGGGAACATCCGTGATATTATAGATGAAGTGCAGTATTCACCTGCCGAGGGCAGGTACAGGGTCTATATTATAGACGAAGTACATATGCTGTCTACGGGAGCATTTAATGCACTTCTTAAGACACTGGAAGAGCCGCCTGCCTATGTGATTTTTATTCTTGCCACAACAGAACCGCATAAGATTCCTGTTACGATTCATTCCCGGTGCCAGCGATATGATTTTCGCCGTATTTCGATTGATACGATTGCGGCAAGACTGCGGGAGCTTGTTGACAAAGAAGAAGTCAAAGCGGAGGAAAAGGCGCTTCGCTATATCGCAAAAATGGCGGATGGCTCTATGCGTGATGCGCTGAGCCTTTTAGACCAGTGTATTGCATTTTATCTGGGGCAGGAGCTGACTTATGAACGGACATTAGAGGTGCTTGGGGCAGTGGATACGGCGGTTTACAGCCAAATGTTCCGGAATGTTGCGGGAAAGGATGTCCTGGGGTGTATTCAGCTGATTGATGAGATGATGATGCAGGGACGTGACATCAACCAGTTCCTGAGTGAATTTATCTGGTATCTTCGCGGGCTGATGCTTGTGGATGCATCAGATGGAGGTTCTGAACTGCTCGATGTATCTGCAGAGCAGCGAAGACAAATGCAGGAGGAGGGCCAGCTTACAGATGTTGATACGATTATACGGTATATCCGGATTTTGTCGGAATTGTCAAACCAAATCCGCTATGCGTCACAGAAGAGAGTGCTGGTGGAGGTTGCTTTTATTAAGCTGTGTAAGCCGCAGATGGATACCGAGCAGAATCTTACCACATTGAAGGACAGGATTTCGGCATTGGAAAAACAGCTGGAACATGGTCTGGCTGTACAGCCGGCCAGTGTGCCGCAGCCGGCGGACACAGGGGGCAGGACACAGGAAGCAAAACCGGCGAAAAAGCATTTGCCAAAGGCATTGCCGGAAGATGTGGAAGAAGTGATTCGCTGCTGGAATGAAATTGTGCTGCAGTATGGACAGCCCGGCGGAAATATGCTGATGCAGGCGAAAAAGGTGATTTCTGACCAGGGAAGCCTGGTATTGCAATTTACGGAGAAAATCAGCGAGGAGTATTTTACAATGAACAATGCGCAGGAACTGCACGCATTAAAAGAGGTAATACAGAATCGTGTGGGCAGGGAAATAGAGCTGGAGACGAGAACGGTTGACCCGGTAGTTGATGATGAGTATGCGGATATTTCCCGGCTGATTCATTTTGATGGGATTGAAATAGAATAAAAAGATAAAAGGAAGCAGAAGCGCGGGTTTGCGTCTGCGCGCACTTGGCACAAACCCGTTATGCGCAAGGAATGGAGGATTATTATGGCAAAAAGAGGAGGATTTCCGGGCGGTGCGATGCCGGGCAATATGAACAATCTGATGAAGCAGGCGCAGAGAATGCAGCGTCAGATGGAAGAGAAGTCTAAAGAGATGGAAACAAAGGAATGGGAAGCAACTGCAGGCGGCGGTGCCGTGACGGTTCGGGTGTCTGGCAAAAAGGAAGTGCTTTCCGTGAAATTGTCGGAAGAGGTTGTGGATCCGGACGATATTGAGATGCTGGAGGATTTGATTGTGGCCGCAACCAATGAAGCGCTCCGCAAGATGGAAGAGGAAAACAGCGCTATGATGGAACAGCTGACAGGCGGTTTGGGCGGTTTGTTTTAAGTTACTATTCGCAGCTCTCCGCCGGCAAGCGGGGGAAGCGTCTGGCAGCAACTGTTTTAAAACAATATGTTTTGGAGTGTTTGTTTTGGAGTGAATTGACATGGATTTTTATAGTACACAGATTCGCGATTTGGTGGAGCAGCTGTCCCATTTGCCGGGAATCGGCGCAAAATCAGCGCAGCGTCTGGCATTTCATATTTTAAATATGCCGGAGGAACAGGTGGCAGGGCTTTCCGGAGCCATGCTCAGCGCGAGGAAAAACGTCCGTTACTGCCGGGACTGCTGTACTTACACAGATGGGGAATTATGCCCGATTTGCGCCAATCCGAAAAGAAATCACAGGCAGATTATGGTGGTAGAAAATTCAAGGGATATGGCGGCATATGAAAAAACCGGGCGGTATGACGGGGTATATCATGTACTGCATGGAGCAATATCGCCGATGGCGGGCGTTGGTCCGCAGGATATCCGGTTGAGTGAACTGATGGTGCGCCTGCAAAATGACGTGGATGAGGTAATTGTTGCAACAAATAAAAATCTGGAAGGAGACACAACGGCGACGTATATCAGCAAACTGATCAAACCGCTGGGAATCAGGGTGAGCCGTATTGCCAGCGGTGTTCCGGCAGGCGGCGATCTGGAATATATTGATGAGGTGACGCTGTACCGTGCTTTTGAGGGCAGGACAGATATGTAGTGCAGCTGCCGTTTGCCAAACGTTTAACAATGGTATGCGGCAAGAATGCAGTGCGACACAAAATTTGACAGCGCAATGACTTTGGACAGTCTTGTTGTCTGCAATGTGCCATGACAGTTATTGCCGGAAACATTGACAATTCCTGTGATAGAAGCATTGCCGATGTGCGGCAGGCTTTTCTGCACGCCTATGCCGGGGGCCAGCGGATTTTGGGAATAGGTCACATAACCGATATGCTCGCGGATTCCCAATGATGCGTCAACGGCAACAATATATGGGTCATATAGGGATTCCTGAAGCTGGCGGATAGTTCCCTGCAGATTGATGGCATGGACCGGTGTCTGCAGAGTTCCGTATACAGAAGGCAGAGAGGCTGGCGTTTTCTGCCTGGCAAAGTGGTACAGCAGCGTTTCCCCTACCAATGGACCAAAGCAGTCCCCTGTGGCGCGGTCCGAACCAATACAAAGAAATACCAGATTTTTCTCGAGGCGGCGCGCCTCTTTTTTTGCGTGGCGGATTTGATGAATAAAAGCTTTTTCATCGCTTTTGAGCGTGATATCATAATAATTTAACGAATCGGTTTTGGCTAAGCAGTCTCTGGAAAGCAGGCTGCTTTTTGAAAAATCTACTGTTGTATCAAAAAAACGGTTTTTAATTTGTTCCATATGTTACTCCTGTCTTTCTTCGAAATAATCTCCATTCCGGAGCATTTTACGCGGCGGGATGCCATCAGAGCTATTCGTGATGCTCCCTGCGTAATATATGATTCCGAATTTTTATTTTCATAGTTACAGCATTCCCCAAAAGTTTTCTTTTAAACAAAGATGTCGAATTATTTCTGTGGATTTTGCCTGCGGTCACTGCGCTTTCGACAAAAAATAGCAAATGGACATGCTACAATCGGAACAAAACGGTGGCGGCGTTGTGCCACAAATGAACTGTGTCCGGTGAGGGCATAGTTTGTAAATCAGATATTCTGTATCACAGAAATGAAATATAGTACAACGTAGAAATGAGGGAAATATGGCAAACAGAGAGCTTGAAAGGGCAAAAGAGGAAGCGGTTTATGCATGCCATAAATTGCCGGAGAATATACGTCAGATCGGTGAACAGCCGGAAAAAGAGCGCATCTATATGGAAGACTATGTCATGACGTTTTTAAGGCAGCGTTTTGCAAAGAAGCAGGAGGATTCCGTCAGTATTTTAATCGGAAAGCAGGGAACTGGGGAGGCGGAGCATGTCACATTTGTCTATGGGGCGGTTTGTACACAGGTGGATATTGGTCAGGGAGTTGATGATTTTGGCAGTGAAAAGTGGGACAAGATTCATGAGGCAATACATAACTATTTTTCAGGGGCCCAGGTTTTAGGATGGGCCTGTACCGTCAGTCTTTTAAATAGCCAGATTGACGCCAATCTGAAAAAAATACACAAAAGATATTTTTCACAGGATGGGAAGCTCTTTTTTTTGTACGAAGCGGGGGAACGAGAAGAAAAATTATATGCGTGGAAACAGAATATGCTGCAGCCGGTTTCGGGCTATACCATATATTTTGACAAAAATCCTTTGATGCAGGAATATATGTTGAGCCAGAATAGCGGAAAAAGCATGGAGGCCGCCTATGAGGACAAGGTTACGGCAAACGTAAGGACGGTGATCCGGAAAAATGAGGAGCGAAAAGGGTTGAAGAAATATGCAATGTACAGCGGGGCGATGCTTTTGCTTTCGCTGGCTTTGCTGGGAATCAATATGCTAAAAAGGAGCAATCAGACGATAGACAGTCTGCAAAAGACGATTGAAACACTTTCGGACGCAACGACAAGCGAACCGGAGCAATCAGCGGGCAGCAGTGAAAAAGCGGGGCAGACAAGTGAGGCAGCGAGCGGCGCAGATGATACGGAGACGGAGGAAAATCAGACAGAAGGGGACCAGGCAGAAGCGGCTCAGACAGAAGCGGGCCAGACAGAAGCGGGCCAGACAAATGATGGGGATGAAACGGATCGTGATATTAAAACGGATAAGGGCGATACAGACAGTAACACGAAGAGCAGCACAAAGAGTAACACAGAGAGCGATACAAAGAGTAACACAGAAAGCAGCACAGAGAGCGATACAAAGAGTAACACAGAGAGCAGCACAGAGAGTAACACAAAAAGTAACACAGAAAGCAGCACAAAGAGCAGCAGGAAAGAGGAAAAATCGGCGGCAGCCAGCGCTGTGAAACGTACACAACAAAGCTATGTTGTCCGGAAAGGAGATACATTGAGTCAGATTGTTTGGAGGCAATACCATAATATGAAGTATTTGAAAAAAGTAAAAAAGGTAAATAATATTCAGGACAGCGATAAAATTCAGGAAGGGCAGAGATTGATTTTACCTGCCTGCACAGATTAACAGTTGTTGAATGTTTCGGTTTCTGGCGAAATTGATTCGCGGAAAAAATGAATAGCTTTTCAGAGATGAATATTGTATACTATGTTTATGCTGTACTAGTATAGCAGTTTCTTAATAAAGTGTAGTTAATTAAAAAACGCTATACTAGTATGCGGCAAACAGTTAGTAAAAACGATAAGAGAAACAGAGGGATTTACATGGAAAGCTTTATTGGGCGTTCCCTTGATGTTACGGCAATCAGGGAACAGAGAAAAAAAAGATTGGTATTTGCTGGTTCTGTCATTGCATGCATTATTGCGTGCGGAGCAATCTTTTATCTGCTGTTCCAGTGGTTTATCAACAGAGAATATTCTTCGTATTCCGTGGTAGAAACTGTTTCTGTAAAAAATGGAACTTCATTAAATTATGTGTCTTACGATGGCGGGGTTATCCGGTTTGGACGTGACGGCGTTACAGCGGCTGACAGCAGCGGGAAATCATTGTGGAGTGCGAGCTATGACATGGCAAACCCAAAGATTGACGTATGTGGCGAAAGCGCTGTCGTATCGGATGTAGGCGGAAAATCGCTGTATGTATACAAAGGCGGGGAGGAGACTGGCACGGAGTTTACTGTAGATTATCCGATTGTACAGGCGTGTGTGTCAACGCAGGGAGTAGTAGCTGTCCTGACAGAGGATACCTCGTCCAATACGATTTATTTGTACAATCCATTTGATTCCACGCAGAAGCTGTTGGCAGAAATTCCCACCAACGTGGAGGATGGCTATCCGGTCTGCATAGATTTGTCGTCGGATGGCAGCAGTGTGGTGGCATCTTATCTTTGCGTGACAACAGGCGCAGCGCAAAGCCGTGTGGCATTTTATAATTTTTCTGATGTCGGGAAGAATGCGAATTGTCTGGTGGGGGCGCATAACTATAACGATGCTTTGATTTCAGAGGTTTGTTTTTTGGATAACGATACGGTCTGCCTGTATGGAGAGAATGGATTTTATCTCTGGAACAATATGAAACAGCCGGATGAGACGGTATCTAAAGAGTTTAAGAGAGAGATCAGAAGCGCATTTTACGGAGAAGATGCAGTTGGCGTGATATTGCAGAAGGACGATGATACCTGTCAGATGGTACTTTATTCTACAGAGGGAGAAAAGACGCTTTCGGTCAATGTAGAGCAGGATTTTAATTCTGTGCAGATGTATGGGGATGAAATTTTGCTGTATTCTGATTCGGAATGTCAGATCTACCGGACCAATGGCGTACAGAAATTTTCCGGTGAGCCAAAGACAAGGATTAGTTACTTTTTTGCGACAGATAAGAGAAATCGTTATATTTTTGTCCAGGATTCGAAAATTAAAATCATAAAGCTGAAAAGCTAGATCGTTCGCTCTTTTGTTCTAAGCTTTTATTCAGAGCTTTTATTCTGAAAAATAAATTCTTGACAAATGCACACTCTGGAGTTACACTGATTGAGTGTGCATTTTTATGCACAGGAACTATTTACTATAATCACAGGAGGTGAAATTAATGCCAACATTTAACCAGTTAGTCAGAAAAGGAAGAAAGGTTTCTGCAAAGAAGTCTAATTCTCCTGCACTTCAGTACACATTCAACTCTTTGAATAAGAAAGTTGTATCACAGAGTTCTCCGCAGAAGCGTGGTGTTTGTACTGCAGTTCGTACGGCAACACCTAAGAAGCCAAACTCAGCTCTTAGAAAAACTGCCAGAGTTCGTCTTTCTAACGGAATTGAAGTAACAAGCTATATCCCGGGTGAGGGACACAATTTACAGGAGCATAGCGTTGTTTTAATCCGTGGCGGAAGAGTTAAGGATTTACCGGGTACAAGATATCATATCGTACGTGGTACGCTCGATACAGCAGGCGTTGCAAACAGAAAGCAGGGTCGCTCTAAGTATGGAGCAAAGAAACCGAAAAAGTAATATTCACTAATTTGGGGAAGTGCCGGATTAATTTTGCCGATTAACCTGGTGCGGACACAGAATATCGTGAGTACCGATGAATTAATTTATATTAAGGAGGGAAGTAACGTGCCACGTAAAGGACATATTCAGAAAAGAGATGTATTAGCAGATCCTGTATACAAGAACAAAGTTGTTACAAAGCTGATCAACAATATTATGTTGGACGGTAAGAAGGGAGTTGCTCAGAAAATTGTTTATGGCGCATTCGAAGAAGTAGCAGAGAAGTCCGGCAAGGACGCTGTGGAAGTCTTTGAAGAGGCAATGAATAATATTATGCCGCAGCTTGAAGTAAAAGCGAGACGTATCGGTGGAGCGACTTATCAGGTTCCGATTGAGGTAAGACCTGACAGGAGACAGGCTTTGGCTCTTCGCTGGTTGACAATGTTCTCCCGTAAGAGAGGCGAAAAGACCATGAAAGAAAGACTTGCTAATGAAATTTTAGATGCTGCCAATAATACAGGCGCAGCAGTTAAGAGAAAAGAAGATATGCATAAAATGGCAGAGGCAAATAAAGCATTTGCACACTACCGCTGGTAAATTACGCATAGTAATCTATATTAACTTGGGAGGTAAAGAGTCTTGGCTGGAAGAGAATATCCACTTGAGAGAACGAGAAATATCGGTATTATGGCTCATATTGATGCTGGTAAGACAACGCTTACAGAGCGTATCTTATATTATACCGGTGTAAATTATAAAATCGGTGATACTCATGAAGGTACTGCTACAATGGACTGGATGGAGCAGGAACAGGAAAGAGGTATCACAATCACATCTGCGGCTACCACTTGCCACTGGACAATGGAAGATCACACTAAGCCTATGAAAGGTGCGTTAGAGCATCGTATCAACATCATTGATACACCAGGCCACGTTGACTTTACAGTTGAGGTTGAACGTTCCCTGCGTGTGCTGGATGGAGCAGTCGGTGTCTTTTGTGCAAAGGGCGGTGTAGAGCCACAGTCAGAAAATGTATGGCGTCAGGCTGACACATACAATGTACCGAGAATGGCATTTATTAATAAGATGGATATTTTAGGTGCAAACTTTTACGGAGCTGTTGACCAGATCCGTGAGAGACTGGGGAAAAACGCAGTTGTTCTTCAGCTGCCAATCGGAAAAGAGGACGAGTTCAAGGGAATTATTGATCTGTTCGAGATGGAAGCCTATATCTACAATGACGATAAGGGCGAAGATATTACGGTTACTGAAATTCCGGAGGATATGAAGGAGCTGGCAGAAGAGTACCACGAAAAGCTGATTGAGGGTGTCTGCGAGCTGGATGACGATCTGATGATGATGTATCTGGAAGGTGAAGAGCCATCTGTGGAAGACATGAAGAAGGTTCTGCGCAAGGCAACCTGTGAGTGCAGTGCAGTCCCTGTCTGCTGCGGATCCGCATATAAAAACAAGGGTGTGCAGAAGCTTTTGGATGCGATTCTTGAATATATGCCTGCACCAACGGATATTCCTGATATTACAGGTGTGGATGAAGAGGGCAATGAAGTTGTCCGCCATTCGTCTGATGATGAACCGTTCTCAGCACTTGCATTTAAGATTATGGCTGATCCGTTTGTTGGTAAGCTTGCATTTATCCGTGTGTATTCCGGTACATTAAACTCCGGTTCTTATGTACTGAATGCAACAAAGGGTAAAAAAGAGCGTGTAGGGCGTATCTTACAGATGCATGCAAATAAAAGAGAAGAATTAAGCAAAGTATATTCCGGAGATATCGCTGCCGCAGTAGGTTTTAAGATTACTACAACCGGTGATACGATCTGTGATGAGCAGCATCCGGTTATCCTGGAATCCATGGAATTTCCGGAGCCTGTTATTGAGCTTGCAATCGAGCCGAAAACAAAGGACGGCCAGGGTAAGATGGGCGAGGCATTGGCAAAGCTTGCTGAGGAAGATCCTACATTCCGTGCGCACACCAATCAGGAAACCGGTCAGACCATTATTGCCGGTATGGGCGAGCTTCATCTGGAGATCATTGTAGACCGTCTGCTGCGCGAATTTAAGGTAGAGGCAAATGTAGGTGCTCCGCAGGTATCTTATAAAGAGACTTTTACAACGCCTGTTGATGTTGACAGCAAATATGCTAAGCAGTCCGGCGGACGCGGTCAGTATGGACATTGTAAGGTTAAATTTGAGCCGATGGATCCGAATGGCGAAGAAACATTCAAGTTTGAATCTACTGTAGTCGGAGGTGCGATTCCAAAAGAATATATTCCGGCTGTCGGTGAAGGTATTGAAGAAGCTGCGCAGGCAGGTATCCTTGGCGGATTCCCAGTGCTCGGCGTACACGCTACCGTATGGGACGGCTCATATCATGAAGTCGATTCCAGTGAAATGGCATTCCACATTGCAGGTTCCATGGCATTCAAGGATGCGATGAAAAAAGGCAATCCGGTATTGCTTGAACCGATCATGAAGGTAGAAGTAACTATGCCGGAAGAGTATATGGGTGATGTTATCGGAAGCCTGAATGCAAAACGCGGACAGATTGAAGGTATGGAGGATATCGGCGGCGGCAAGATGGTAAGAGCATTCGTACCGCTGGCAGAAATGTTTGGATATTCTACAGAGCTTCGTTCTACAACACAGGGTCGTGGAAACTACTCTATGTTTTTTGAAAAATATGCACAGTGTCCGAAGAATGTTCAGGACAAGGTACTTGCAGCAAAGAATGCATAGCATGAAATGTACGAAAAAATGTATGGAATGAAATGCATGACAAAATGTATAGCAAAAATGTATGGAATGAAATGCATGATCAAAAATGCATAACATGAAATGCATAGCAAAGTAAAATATAGTAATTTGCAGGGCATTATTGGAAAAGCACTTGAAAATTCAGCCAAATTGCAATATAATAGTGCCCATAGCGTATTTAAGCGAAACGTTAGGCGACATGCCTAAGAATTAAAGGAGGATTTTAAGAAATGGCTAAAGAAAAGTTTGAAAGAACCAAACCCCATTGCAACATTGGTACCATTGGTCACGTAGATCATGGTAAGACAACATTAACAGCTGCTATCACAAAAACTCTTTCAGAGAGAGTAGCAGGAAATGCTGCAGTAGATTTTGAGAATATTGATAAGGCTCCGGAAGAGAGAGAGCGTGGTATCACAATTTCTACAGCTCACGTTGAGTATGAGACAGAGAAGAGACATTATGCACACGTTGACTGCCCGGGCCATGCTGATTATGTAAAGAACATGATTACAGGTGCTGCTCAGATGGATGGTGCGATTCTTGTAGTAGCTGCTACAGACGGTGTTATGGCTCAGACAAAAGAGCACATTCTGCTTTCACGTCAGGTAAACGTACCTTATATCGTAGTTTTCCTTAACAAGTGCGATATGGTAGATGATGAAGAGCTTATCGAATTAGTAGAGATGGAAGTAACAGAGAATCTGGAAGAGTATGGTTTTGAAGACTGCCCGATCATCAAAGGTTCTGCACTCAAGGCTCTGGAAGATCCGAGCGGTGAGTGGGGCGATAAGATCATGGAACTTATGGATGCAGTTGACAGCTTCATTCCGGATCCGCAGCGTGCAACAGATCAGCCATTCCTGATGCCGATCGAGGATATTTTCACAATTACAGGTCGTGGTACTGTAGCAACTGGTAGAGTAGAGCGTGGTGTTCTTCATGTAAATGAGGAAGTTGAAATTGTTGGTATTAAAGAAGAGACAACAAAGACTACTGTAACAGGTATTGAGATGTTCCGTAAGCTTCTTGATGATGCACAGGCTGGTGATAACATCGGAGCGCTCCTTCGTGGTATCAAGAGAGAGGATGTAGAGAGAGGTCAGGTTCTGACAGCTCCTGGTACAGTAACCTGCCATAAGAAATTTACAGCTCAGGTTTATGTTCTGACAAAGGATGAAGGTGGACGTCATACTCCATTCTTTAACAATTATCGTCCTCAGTTTTATTTCAGAACAACGGATGTAACTGGTGTTTGTAATCTGCCAGAGGGTACAGAGATGTGCATGCCTGGAGATAACGTAGAGATGACAATCGAGTTGATTCATCCGATCGCTATGGAGCAGGGTCTTA
>JAJQGL010000004.1 GCA_021200535.1 Clostridiaceae bacterium
AAAGAACACCCACGCACAACCCCCAAATTCCGCACAGGCAAACAACAGCCACGCAAAAACCAGCGATTTCGCGGAGGCAAAGAATAGTCAGTCAAAACAAAAATCATACGGAAAGGGCAAAGGAAAATGGGGAAAAGGCCCGATTGATGAGAGTTGTTTTTATGGCAGAAACTGTGACGGGGAAATGACAAAGATTGCCGACATTCAGGAAAATTCGGAAGTGGTGATTGAGGGGCTTGTGCTGAGTACAGAAGAGCGTGAAATCCGAAACGAAAAAGTGATTTTTATGTTTAATCTGTCTGACTTTACCGATTCGGTTCAGGTAAAGATTTTTATTGAGCAGGAAGAGCTTGAACTGATGCGGGAAAACATTAAGAAAAATGAGTTTGTTAAGGTCAAGGGCATTCCCAGATATGATACGTTCAGCAGAGAAATTACATTTGCGTCTATCAGCGGCATCAAACCGGGTGTGGATAACAGAGTCAGAAGAATGGATACATATAGCGGAAGGAAGCGGGTGGAGCTTCATGCGCATACAAAGATGAGTGAGATGGATTCCGTTGTTCCGGTGGAGGATTATGTGAAGCTTGCAAAGAGCTGGGGCCATCCGGCGGCGGCGATCACAGATCACGGCGTGGTTCAGGCGTTTCCGGATGCGGCGCATGTGGTGTCGCCGGAAGATGATTTTAAGATGCTTTATGGTGTGGAGGCATATCTTGTTGACGATTTGATTGAAACGGTCAAAAATGACAAGGGGCAGGATTTTTCATGCGACTTTGTCGTATTTGATCTGGAGACAACCGGTATTGGGCCGAAGAGCAACCAGATTATTGAAATCGGCGCAATCAAGCTGGAGCATGGGGCAATGACGCAGACCTTTAGTGAATTTGTCAATCCGGGACGGCCTATTCCATTTCCGATTCAGGAGCTGACCGGAATCAATGATTCCATGGTGGCCAGGGCGGAGACGATTGAAACGGTGCTGCCGCGTTTTCTGTCCTTTTGTGAGGGATGTGTCATGGTTGCCCACAACGCCGGCTTTGATATTGGATTTATTGAAGAAAAGGCAAAAAGCCTCGGTTTTCAGACGGATTTTACCGTGATTGACACCGTTGCGATGGCGCGTTACCTGCTGCCGGATTTGAAACGGTTTAAGCTGGATACGGTTGCCAAACGGCTGGGGGTATCGCTGGAAAATCATCACCGTGCGGTAGATGATGCCACAGCGACGGCGGAGATTTTTGAAAAGCTGCTTGACCGTTTGCGGGAGAAGGGGATTACAACGCTTGCCAGGCTAAATGAAGAGGCGGTGCCAGACGCAGAGGCTATTAAAAAGATGCCATCTTACCACGCAGTGATTTTGGCAAAAAATGAGACGGGCAGAGTGAATTTGTACCGCTTAATCTCAGAGTCGCACCTGCATTATTTTTACCGTCGTCCCAGACTGCCCAAAAGCCTGTTTTTAAAATGGAAAGAGGGGCTTTTGATCGGTTCTGCCTGTGAAGCGGGTGAGTTGTATCGTGCCATTCTGGAAGAAAAGCCGGAGGAAGAGATTGACCGTTTGGTGAAATTTTATGATTATCTGGAAATCCAGCCTCTGGGCAATAATCAGTTTATGATTCGGCAGGACAAGTACCCGCAGATTCAGGATGAAAATGATTTGATGGAAATAAACCGTAAAATTGTCCGGTTAGGGGAAGAATACGGGAAGCTGGTAGTGGCAACCTGTGATGTTCATTTTCTGGAGGAAGAGGACGAGATATACCGCCGTATTATCATGGCGGGAAAGGGATTTGCAGACGCGGACGACCAGGCGCCGCTGTATTTTCGCACCACGGAAGAAATGCTGGCGGAGTTTCAGTATCTTGGCGCCGCGAAGGCAGAAGAGATTGTAATTACGAATACGAACCGGATTGCGGATATGATTGACCGGATTGAGCCGTGCAGTCCAAGAAAATGTCCGCCGGAGATTGAAAATTCAGATCAGGATCTGCGCGATATCTGCTATAACAGAGCGCATGAAATATACGGGGAAAAGCTGCCGCCGATTGTTGAGGAACGCCTGGAGCGCGAGCTAAATTCGATTATAAACAATGGGTATGCCGTAATGTATATTATTGCGCAAAAGCTGGTTTGGAAGTCAAATGAGGACGGCTATCTGGTGGGTTCGAGAGGTTCGGTCGGCTCTTCTTTTGCGGCCACGATGTCCGGCATTACGGAAATCAATCCGCTTGCCGCGCACTATTATTGTAAAAAGTGCCATTATGTTGATTTTGATTCAGAAGAAATTAAGGCGCATCCCGGCAATTCTGCCTGCGACCTGCCGGATAAGAGATGTCCGGAATGCGGGGAGTGGCTGGAAAAGGAGGGGCATGACATTCCGTTTGAAACCTTTCTTGGTTTTAAGGGAAATAAAGAGCCGGATATTGATTTGAATTTTTCCAGCGAGTACCAGAGCAATGCACACGATTATACCGAGGTGATTTTTGGGCATGGGCAGACCTTCCGTGCCGGAACTGTTGGGACATTGGCGGAAAAAACAGCATACGGCTATGTGAAAAAATATTGTGAAGAGCATGAAATTACGAAGCGCAGCCCGGAGATAGAGCGTATTGCCCATGGCTGCGAGGGAGTCAGGCGCTCTACCGGACAGCATCCGGGGGGAATTGTTGTACTGCCGGTGGGCGAGCAGATTTATACGTTTACCCCGGTACAGCATCCTGCCAATGATATGACGACAAAGACAATCACGACGCATTTTGATTATCATAAGATTGATGCAAATCTTCTGAAACTGGATATTCTGGGACACCAGGATCCGACAATGATTCGGATGCTGGAGGACTTGACGGATGTGGATGCGGGTAAAATCCGAATGGATGATAAGGAGGTTTTATCACTCTTTGAAAGTACAAAAGCATTGGGCATAGAACCGGAGGATATCGGAGGCTGCACACTTGGCTGTCTCGGGCTGCCGGAATTTGGCACGCCGTTTGTTATTGGTATGGTAATTGACGCAAAACCTAAGAATTTTTCTGATCTGGTGCGTATTTCCGGACTGTCGCACGGCACGGATGTCTGGCTGAATAATGCGCAGTATTTTATTGCAAATGGTGATTGTACTCTGTCTACGGCGATCTGTACCCGTGATGACATTATGATTTACCTGATCAGCATGGGCGTGGAAAATGAGCGTTCCTTTAAGATTATGGAGAGTGTCCGGAAAGGAAAAGGATTAACGCCGGACATGGAAGCGGACATGAAGGCATGTAATGTGCCGGACTGGTATATTGAGTCGTGCAAGCGCATCAAATATATGTTTCCGAAAGCGCATGCTGCAGCGTATGTTATGATGGCGCTGCGTGTGGCCTGGTTTAAGGTGCATGCCCCGCTGGCGTATTACGCCGCTTTCTTCAGTATCCGCGCTACTTCTTTTAATTATGAGCTGATGTGTCAGGGACGTGAAACACTGGAGTATTATATCAGTGATTATAATAAGCGCAAAAACGAGCTGTCTGACAAGGAGAAGAGTACGCTTGAGGATATGAAAATTGTGCAGGAGATGTATGCAAGAGGGTTTGAATTTGTAAAAATTGACCTGTACCGCTCGAAGGCAAACCGTTTCCAGATTGTGGACGGCAGGCTAATGCCTTCTTTTGCAACGATTGATGGCCTGGGGGAAAAGGCAGCGGAGATGATTGAGGATGAGGCAGCCAAGGAAGCATTTTTATCCAGGGAGGATTTTAAGAACCGCTGCAAGGTTTCTGCAAACACAGTCGATATGATGGCGAGGCTGGGATTGATGGGTGACCTTCCGCACAGCAACCAGATTTCCCTGATGGATTTTATGGAGATGTAAGCACATTGGAACAGAAAACTTTTTGTGTTTCTTGCTGCAGACTGCGCCGGATACAAACGGTAAACAGTTTTGATTGCAAAATCGGCATGCTTTCGTTATAATGGCAAATGGAATATGCGACATTAGTCAGGGGCAAATTCTTTTGACCCTGGCATCGTGATATGGAGGAAAAATCAGGATGACAAGTAAAGAGAGGGCGGAGTTAAAAACGAAGGCCATGAAGCTTGACAGTATTTTTCAGATTGGAAAGTCCAGTCTTACGCCGCAGTTAATTGATGCGATTAAGGATGCGCTGCTGGCGAGAGAGCTGATTAAGCTGAATGTGCTGAAAAATTGTATGGATGATCCGCATGAGCTGGCGGAAACGGTTGCACAGCGCACCGGTTCACAGGTGGTTCAGGTGATTGGCAAAAAGATTGTTCTATATAAAAAAAATCCGCAGAAAGAGGAGAAGAGAAAACGTGCGGCAAAGCAGCAAAAAGCAGCAATGCAGTTAAAAACTGCAAAGAAAAACGGCTCTGCCCCTGCGCAGAAAAAGCCGTCCGGCCAGAAAGCGTGGACGAGGGCGGACAGCCTGCAGAAGAAAAGGGAAAACAGGAAGAGCAGGGGGAAAAGGTAATGGCTGCAGTCGGCATTATGGGCGGCACCTTTGACCCGATTCATTTGGCGCATCTTTCTATGGCGCGCTGTGCCATGGAACAATATGCTCTTGACAAAGTGCTTTTTATGCCGTCGAAGCTGCCGCCGCACAAAAAAAGCAAAGGCATTTCAGACGAAATGCATCGCTGTAATATGGTAAAGCTTGCCGTGGAGGAGGAAGAGGGATTTTATTTTTCTGATTTTGAGTGCAGGAGAGACCGGACAACCTATACAGCGGAAACATTACAGCTGCTGCAGGAAGCTTTTCCAAAAGACTGTTTTTATTTTATCATGGGCGGAGATTCCCTGTTTCAGATGGAACAGTGGTTTCTGCCAGAGGAAATCCTTCGGCGTGCGGTCATACTCGCCGTGGGAAGAGACGGGGCTTCCAATCTGCAGATGCAGCAAAAAGCAAAAGAGCTATGCAGCAGGTTTGGAGGGAGCATACAGCTTGTGACCATGCCGCAAATGCAGATCAGCTCCAGCATGATTCGCCAGAAAATCCGTGCCGGGGAATCTGTGCAGCAGTATCTTCCCGGTGCTGTATGGAACTATATTGAACAGACACATTGCTATTAGTTGCTCCCTGCGCTCATAACATGGAGGTGAAACGATGCCGGATTCTATAGAAAAAATTTCAAAAAAATTAAAAAAAGAGATGAAAAAAAAGCGTTACCGCCATACAATGGGCGTTCGCTATACGGCACAGGCATTAGCCATGCGCTTCGGGGAAGATATTAGCCGTGCCGGTTATGCGGGGGTTTTGCATGATTGTGCCAAAAATCTCAGCGATGAAAAAATGCTGTCTGAATGCCGGAAATTTGGTGTTTCTTGCACGGAAACGGAGCAGAAGCAGGTTTATCTGCTCCATGCAAAGCTGGGAGCAAAATATGCAGCCTGTTTATATGGAATTGATGATCTGGAAATATTATCGGCCATCCGTTGGCACACAACCGGTAAGCCGGGCATGTCAAAGCTGGAGAAAATATTATATATTGCGGATTATATTGAGCCGAACCGGAAAGCGATTCCGGGACTGGAGGAAATCCGTCATATGGCGTTTCAGAATTTGGACGAAACAATGTATCTGATTTTGCGGAATACGTTGGAATATCTGAGAGAAAATACAAAGGAGGCAGTGCGGGATATCGAGGAACACACCATTGCGGCATATGAATTTTACAGGATGGTTCATGAAACGTCAAAAGAAGATAATTGTATGGAGTGAAGTGTGAAAGTGGAAATGAGGTGATACGATATGACAGAACAGAAAAAAATGGCAGAAACAGCGTATCTGGCGTTGGATGAAAAAAAGGGCGAGGATATCAAAATAATTGAAATCTCAGAGATTTCGGTTATGGCTGATTATTTTGTTATTTCCAATGGCAATAATATTACGCAGGTGCAGGCCATGGTAGAAAATGTGCAGGAAAAAATGCATCAGGCAGGGTTTGCGCTTAAGCGGACAGAAGGAAACCGCAGCAGCACATGGGTATTGCTGGATTACGGTGATGTGGTTGTGCATATTTTTGACCGGGAGGACCGTCTGTTTTATGATCTGGAGCGAATCTGGAGTGATGGGAAACAGATTACGGTTGAAGATTTGCAACTGAGGTGATAACGTTTTCACAGAAAAGGACTTAAGAGTGAAGGATTGAAGCAAAAAGTTCAATTTTTCACTCTTTTTTTTATTATTAGGGCAAAGAAAATGCTTTTGTATGAAAACGGTTTCTTGAAAAAAAATTTACATCTCCTTCGGACAGGATTTATAATGCATGCATGCCAAAAAGCATGCAGACAAAAAGTCGCTAGACTGTCAGCAGCAGACTTCAAAGTGACTGGTCTGATTTCAGAAAGAGAGAATGAATTTTATGAGAAAAAGCAAAATGTTAGGAAAGTTAGCAGCGGTCGTTTTAGCAATGGGGATGGCAGTGACCGGATGTGGCAGTGGTTCTGACAACGGTTCTGACAGCGCAGTAGGTTCTGGAAATGAACTGACTACAGTAAGAGTTGGAGTTATGACAGGGTTTATAGAACATTATCTGGCTGTTCTGGGTCAGGAACAGGGGATTTGGGAAGGAAATGGTTTAGAGGTAGAGATTACAGAGTTTGGAACAGGTGTGGAAGCGGTAGGAGCGGTTCAGTCCAGTCAGATTGATATAGCAGAGATCATGGATTTTGGATTAATTAACCGCTTGGGAAATACCTCTGGTAATTCCAATTTGAAAATTTATGCTATAAATTATGAAGGAAAAACAGATGCAGAGGATAGCATTGCTATTAATAAATTTTATGTGGATCCAAATGAAATTTCTACGACTGCAGATTTGGCAGGGAAAAGTATTGCAGTATCATTGGGAACGGTCAGTGAGTACATGGTAGCTAAGGTAGTTGAAAGTGCAGGTTTAACAATGGATGATGTTACAGAGGTTCCGACTGAGTCGCTGTCTTCCGTTGCAGCAGTAGCACAGAATGGGGAAATAAACGCTACCTGGGCATCAGGCACTACAGCGTCTAAGTTAGTCGATATGGGCTGGACTGCATTGTATGCCGATGCGGATTTAGGATTGATCACCAGAGATATAGGTGTTACTTCAGATACGTATGTTTCTGATGAGGGATTGGCAAAGTACATCAAGGCAAGAGACGCAGTTATTCAGTATTACAATGAAAATGAGGAGGAGGCCATCCGCATAATTTCAGAAAAAACGGCAGTGGATGAAGATACTGTTCGGACCACATTAGAGGGGTCAGATTTAACACCGGAATTTACTGCAGAGACGGTGGATTCTCTAACCAATATAAAGGATTGGGCACTGAGCAACAAGTATTTTGAGGAAGATTTCAATATAAATGATTTTATTGATACAACGGAATTAGAAAGCGTATTTGCAGACAGAGTTTCTTTTTAGTTCATTGTTTTCCGAATATTGTAATCTGATGATTTTCTCACAAAGGCAGGGAAAGGAAGGAAAATATGGTTTTTAATGCAGAAAAAAAGGAAGCAGATTCTTATACAAGAGAAAAAAATTCTGCGTTTTTAGCGGAGCATGGGCTGTTGCCATGGAATGAAAGTAATCCGGAATATATACAGATTACCCAGGACAGTATTTTGGCTCCTAGTACCTCGGAGGATTTTGTGATCCGGGAGGAAGATGGGGATGAGGTCATAGATCTTAGCCAGTTTCTGTTTGTGAAGCAAGAAAAAGCGCCAGATTCTGTTAATCCTAGTTTGTGGATGGCAGCAAAAGAAAATTTTTCTGCAGGAGTTTATGGAATCATTGGAAGAGATGTGATTCAAGTAAGGGGGATAGAAGTTAACACCACTCTGATCCGCAGTAAAAATGGATGGATTTTGGTGGATGTGCCATCTTCGAATGAATCTGCCAGAGCCGGTATCATTCTCGCGGAAAGAGCGTTAAAAGAAAATATAGCAGACAATATTGTAGCTGTGATTCTGGGTACAGGGATATCGGATCTTTATGGAAATGCAAGAGGTGGACTGAAAGGTGCTATTGGAAACCGAAAAATACCAATCTATGCGTCTGGCAGATTTGGTGAGCGCATGACAGAAGAAAGCACGTATTCGAATGTGATTAATATGCGAAAGCAAACATTTCAGTTTGGAAATGAAAAACCAGATCCCCTGGGATACGTGACTACGGGGTTTGCTATGGGTGTGCCGGGCGGCAGCACTGCATATACAGCAGATCATTTTATTGAGGCGGATGGCACCATAGAGATTGACGGAATCCGTATTGAAGTAACGCTTACCCATGACATTGGAACACCCGCGGAAATGAATCTATATTTTACGGAGTATAAAGTATTGTGGGTAGGGGAGTGTTTGCTTGGCATGCTTCATAATATTTACACTGTCAGGGGAGCAAAACCCAGAAATGCCAATGCATGGAGCGGCTATATTCACGACCTGTATACGAGGTACGGAGACAAGGCAGTGGCTGTTTTGCAGTCTAGTAATGCACCGCATAAAAATACAGAAAAATATCCGGATGCAGTAAGGGAATATCTTATTAATTCAGCGGCAGCCTATAAGTGGATTCATGATCAGACGCTGCACTATGCTTCCAAAGGTTATCGGGTGGAGGAGATTGCATCTTTTTTGGACTATCCGGAAGAGTTGGGAAAACATATGTATGTCAGGCCGTATTATGGTTCGATTGCTATGGGCGTTCGGGGAACCTATAGTGATTGGATGGGAAACTACGATGGCAATCCGGTAAATCTGCAGAAGCAGACAAAGGAGGAAGAAGCAGCGCAGTTCATTGAATATGTGGGCTCTGTGGAACGGGTATTTGAGAAAGCATTAAGCGACTACAAAAATAGGAAATACCAACGGGCGATCGAGGCGTTAGATAAGATTATGTTTTATGATCCCTCTTACAGCAATGCCAGATATTTATATGCGGATATTTTAGAACAGCTTGGCTATCAGGCAGAGTGTGCTACATGGAGAAATGCTTACCTGAATGGCGCAAAAGAATTGAGGGAAGGAGCAGAAAAAATCGTACCAAATAAGGATAAGGCGGATGGCGGTGATATAGTGAAATCAGTGAAAAATATGCCGGATCGTCTCATGCTGGACTATTTGGGAATTGCGTTAGACGGAAATCGGGCTAAGGATGCCGAATTAGAGTTTATTTTAACAGTTAAGCACGTGAATTCTTCCCATGAAAGAAACAGCCATTATCTGGTGACATTAAGGCATGGAACCTTGCTTCACAGTCCGTTGAAAAGTAAGGAGGATATAGAAAATGCCAAAGGTAAGGATATTCCTGAAATCAAAACTTTGCCAGGGATATTAACAAAGCTAGTGTCTCATGATATAGATGCTGTCAGAGAATATATTGAAACAGATCAGTATGAAATATTAAAAGAACTAGAAAAATATTTAGATGATCCGTTGGATTATCTGGACTACCCGATTATGGAGAAGAGGAGTGAAATGCTATGAGTAAACAAAAATTTGACGGACATATTGGGATGACATTGGAGGATTCCTGGTTACATTTAGCAGAAACAGGTCAGAAAGTAGAGAAAAAAACCAATATCGTGTACATTCTTTTGGATGATGTTGGCTTTGCTCAGTTTGGATGCTATGGTTCGAATATAGAAACTCCCAACATTGATAAGCTTGCAGCAGAAGGTTTGCGGTATAACAATTTTCATACCACAGCAATGTGTTCACCGACCAGAGCGTCTCTTTTGACAGGAGCGAATCATCATGCGGCTGGAGTGGGGACCATCGTAAATGTGCAGACGGATTTTCCAAATGCGATTGGCCATTTAAATCCAGAATATGCCACGATTGCGGAAGTATTAAAGGAATATGATTATGGCACCTATGCAGTAGGAAAATGGCATCTGGCGCCGATTGATGATATCAGTAATCAGGGTCCAGTGGATAACTGGCCTCTGGCAAAGGGATTTGACAAATATTATGGTTTTTTAAATGCTTGTACAGATCAGTATTATCCTGAACTGACCAGAGATAATACGAACATTTTTCCGCCAAAGACACCAGAGGAAGGTTATCATTTGTCGGAGGATTTGTCTGATCAGGCAATAAACTACCTTTATGATCATGTGCAGGGCTATCCGGATAAGCCGTTTTTCTTATATCTGGCTTATGGCGCCGGACATTGCCCGCATCAGGTGCCTAAAAAATATGTAGATAAATACAAAGGAAGATTTGATGAGGGATGGGATGTCATTAGAGAAAAAATCTTTAAGAAACAAAAGGAAATCGGGATTATTCCAGAGGATGCCAAGCTTACCGAACGCAATCAGTTTGTTCCTGCCTGGGACAGCTTAAATGAGAACCAGAAGAAGCTGTTTGCCAGATATATGGAGGTTTATGCTGGCTTTATTGAGCATACGGATGAGCAGATTGGCAGAGTGATAGACTATATCAACCGCATTGGAGAAAGAGATAATACAATTATTGTATTACTGTCGGATAATGGAGCAAATGGGGAAGGCGGCGTATATGGCACTTTTAACAGCTTTGTGGCTGGAGATATTAATCCGGATGAGAAAGAATTTGATTTTGCCTTCCAGCATATAGAAGATATGGGAGGAGAATATTCCTATGAAAACTATCCTTTGGGCTGGGCAAATGCAGGAAATACTCCATTTAAATGGTACAAAACCTGGGCACATTGCGGCGGGGTGAAAGACCCTATGATTATTCGATTTCCGAATGGTATCAGGAATGCGGGAGAGATTCGTACACAATACAGCCATGTCATTGATATTACCCCTACCGTATTTGAACTAATTGGAATTAAGAAACCAGAGTTTATCAAAGGTGTGCCGCAGCTTGCTATGCATGGTGTCAGCTTTGCATACTCTCTGAATGCACCGCAGGAACCTGCCAGAAAGAGGGTACAGTATTATGAGATGCTGGGAAATCGCGGTATCTGGCATGATGGCTGGAAGCTGGTGGCAAATCATTTGTTAGTAGACGAATATGCAGAGGACGAATGGGAGCTTTATCATACCGATGTGGATTATTCAGAAGAATACAATCTGGCTCAAAAAATGCCGGAAAAGGTGGAAGAGCTAAAATCTCTTTGGTTTGCTGAGGCTGGTAAGTATGGTGTGTTTCCTCTGGGTTCGGGAGCTTTGATCAAGCGTACCGAAAAACAGGAAAAAAAGGATGCTCTTAACAGGAAAAAGACGCTAAAGATGATTCATGAGGTCAGGAAAAATCTATTTCGTCCGATCACTTTTAGCGGAAAACTGGCCTTTAATAATAGAAATAATGATGTGGAAATCACGGTCAATTATCAGGCTTCTGACGAAGGAACGCTTTATGCTGTAGGTGACCGGTTTAACGGTTATGTTCTCTATGTGAAGGAGGAGAAACTTTACTATGTTCATAACTATATTTACCGGGAGTTTTATCGTTCTGGGCCAATCGACCTGACAGAAGGGAAAATGGTGATTCGTGTTTCTACCCGGATGGACAGGGATGAAATTGGCGGCAGGGTCAGCATTTTTGTCAATGGGGAAAAAAGGTCGAAAATTCAGATTCCTCACTTTGGTGTATTTTTAGGAAAAAATTTATATATTAAGGATAATGGTCACACAGCGGCAGCACCGGAGGTACCAAACCGCTATGAATACACAGGGGTGATTGAACAGTTAGAACTGAAGGCATCGGAATATTCCATCGATGAAAAGCGCTATTTAGATGAGTTGGTATTTAACGATTAGTACATGGCGTTTATGATCATAAGGGAGCAAATTTCAAAATTCTGGGAGGAAAGGAATTATGGCGGGGAAAAAATTTATTGGTACAATTGGTAAAACGCTAGCAGATACCACATTTGCATTTCAACAGGAGCCAAGCCCATCAGCAGGAAAACCAAATGTAATCTATATTGTTTTAGATGATGTAGGATTTGCAGAGTTAGGATGTTATGGTTCTGAAATCCATACACCGAATATAGACCGAATTGCAGAAAATGGTATTCGATATAATAATTTTCATACTACAGCGGTTTGCTCTGCTACCAGAGCATCTCTTTTGACGGGAGCCAATCATCATGCAGCAGGAGTAGCAGGCATTGTGGAATCGGGTACTGGGATTTCAAATGCGCTGGGGAAATTAAATCCTGCTTATGCCACCGTTGCAGAAATTCTAAAGGAATACGATTATAAAACAATTGCTATCGGAAAGTGGCATTTGTGTGACAAGGCTTCCAGAACGGCGGCTGGACCATATGAGAATTGGCCTTTGGGCAAGGGATTTGACAATTATTACGGTTTTTTAGATGCAGCGATGGATCAATGGAATCCGATTCTTACCAGGGATAATTCAAGAGTAGGGCAGAAAAAGTCAGCGGCAGAGGGATATCATCTATCGGAGGATCTGACAGAAAATGCTATCCATTATATTTATGACCATGTTAACGCCTATCCGGAAAAACCTTTCTTTTTATATCTGGCCTATGGAGCCATGCATGCTCCGCTTCAGGCACCAAAGGAGTATATAGATCGGTACAGGGGAAGATATGATGCAGGCTGGGAGGTGCTGCGAAAAGAGCGTTTTGACAGGCAGAAGCAGTTGGGTATCATTCCAGAGGACGCAGAACTAACGGAACCAAATGTGCTGGTTCCGGATTGGGATTGTCTGGAGGAAAAAGAGAAAAAAGCGTTTGCTAGATTGATGGAGGTTTATGCCGGTTTTTTGGAACACACTGACGAACAAATTGGAAAGCTGCTGGATTATCTGGAGGAGACGGAGCAGTCAGAGGATACTATAATTGTGCTTTTATCTGATAATGGCGCCAGCGCTGAGGGTGGCAGATTTGGGCATTACCATCATCACACTTCCGTGGATGTGGTGGAGGATTATCCAAAGGTAGTGGAGCAGGTACTGGAACATTATGAAACCGTAGGGGATGAATTTTCTTCGCCGCATTATGCCATCGGTTGGGCGAACGCAGGAAATACACCGTTTCAGTGGTACAAGACCTGGGTGCATGAAGGCGGGGTAAAGGATCCGCTGATCATCTCCTATCCGAAGGGGATTCGGGAGAAGGGTGGTGTCCGGGGACAGTTTGTTCATGTATCAGATATCACGCCAACTATATTAGATATTCTGGGATATGAAAAGCCTGCTGTCATCAAAGGTGTCAGCCAGCTAGAACTCCAGGGAAAAAGTTTTAAGAAAACGATAGGGGATAAAGAGGCCATTGCAGATAAACGAATCCAATATTTTGAAATGTATGGAAATCGGGCTATATATAAGGATGGCTGGAAAGCGGTTGCCAATCATGCTTTTCATGATAGCTATGAGGAGGATCTCTGGGAACTGTACCATGTCACAGAGGACTATTCTGAAAAATATAATGTGGCAGACCGGTATCCTGAAAAGGTAAAGGAGCTAAGAGAAGCATGGTTTGCAGAAGCAGGGAAATATGGTGTATTTCCGCTTGGCCCAGGCTCTTTGTTAGCAAAAAAAGAAACGCAGGCCGAGGTGTCTTTAGAAAGGACTATTCCAGAAAAAAAACGAATTTATAAGCAGATAAGATATCCGTTTACAATACCAGATGCCTTAATGATTTCCAGAGAAACTCATCGGATATTGGCAGAAATAGAGCTTATAAGTGGATCAGATCAGGGAGTCATTCTGGCAAACGGAGATCGCTTTGGCGGATCCGTCCTGTATATTCAGGAGGGCTATGTCAAGTATGTTTATAATTTTCTTGACGAAAAGTATTATTCTATCAAAACAAAAGAAAAGGTGGCAGCAGGAAAACATAAATTGGAAGTGTTTTTTGAAGTTGCACAAAATTGGTCAGCTGTGGCGAAACTTTATGTTGATGGGAAAGAAGCCGGCAAAATTTTTATTGATGAATTAAATAAATTTGCGACCTTGATGGAGACTACAATAAAAGCAAATTTCCAATCAGAAATATCCCAAGATTATACATCACCTTTTGAATTTGACGGTATTATTAAAACAGTGGAGATTAGAATGGCACCGTCTGGTGTAGTGACGAAGGACATGATAGAAGCGTTTCTGCGGGAGGACTAAAACAATTTAATTTTTGATTATTTTTTTAACAGTGGAGAAGAGGAATCCTATCTGTATGATACAGAGTATCTCCTGATTATTTTCGGTCAAAGACAAAAAAGAATAAAAAAGCAAACATTTGTTTGACGCAGGGGATAGAATATGGTAATCTAATACTAGTACAGCGTTTCGCAAAGTATTGATATAGCCGCTGTATGAACAGCAGCCAGATGACGAGTATTTATGATTGGAGGAGTTTATGCCTACAGGGAAAATCACTGCGAAGCAATTTGCAGCTGCATTGTTGATACTATTACTATTATTATTTGCTGCTTTTTGGATGTTTAACCGATACCAAAATGGTGTGAAAAAGATTGTATTCCCCTTGATTCAGGGTGATAATGAATATACGGATGCCAAGCAAATCCAGGAACATCTCGAGTGGCTTGACAGTTTACAACTGGAAGAGGTGGAGTATGATGAGGAACTCGACCCAAGTCTGGCTTCCGGCAACAGAGATTGTTTTATTCTTGTTTTTAACAGTGGAGAAGAAGAATCCTATCTGTATGATACAGACTATCTCCTGATTGAAAAAGGAGATAAAAAACAACTTTACCGAATTGCAGCGTCAGATAGCGGCAGCGTTTCGCAAAGTAATGATATAGCCGCTGTATGAACAGCAGCCAGATGACAGAGTATTTATGATTGGAGGAGTTTATGCCTACAGGGAAAATCACTGCGAAGCAGCAGGAGATATTAGATTATATAAAATCAGAAATTTTATCCAGAGGATATCCGCCGGCCGTGCGTGAGATTTGTGATGCGGTTCATTTAAAATCGACTTCTTCTGTGCATTCTCATTTGGAGACGCTTGAAAAAAACGGTTACATCCGGAGAGACCCTACGAAACCGAGAGCGATTGAGATTACAGATGATGAGTTTAACCTTGCCAGAAGAGAGATCGTTAATGTACCGGTGATTGGAAATGTGGCTGCGGGAGAGCCTGTTTTTGCTGAGCAGAATATTGAAGGGTATTTTCCGATTCTGCCGGAGAATCTTCCGTCAGGAGGCTCTGTGTTTATGTTAAATGTGCGGGGCGACAGTATGATTAATGCAGGTATTTTTGATGGCGACCAGATTATGGTACAGGAGCAGAAAACCGCATCCAATGGAGAGATTGTCGTTGCGCTGGTCGAGGATTCCGCAACGGTAAAAACATACTATAAAGAAGCGGATCACTATCGTCTGCAGCCGGAAAATGATTCTATGGAACCGATTCTTGTCGACCGGGTAGATATTCTGGGAAAAGTAGTCGGGTTGTACCGCTTTTACCGATAGGCTGTACGGACGTATATATTTTTCCTGATAGAAGAAATAGAATGGGAGATGAGGTTAAGTTTGAAACGTATAAAAGAAGATATCAAAACAAATTCTTTTCATCCGGTGTATCTTCTATATGGAGAAGAGACCTACCTTGTCCGGCTGTATCGGGACGACCTGATAAAGGCGATATTGGCTGAGGATAGTGATGATATGAATTTTTCCCGTTTTCAGGGAAATGGTATTGACTTTCATGAGGTTCGCGAGATTGCCAATACACTTCCGTTTTTTCAGGAACATCGTTTGGTATTGTTGGAAGATACCGGACTGATCAAGCATGCCAGCGACTTTGCAGAGGATCTTGCTGCCATGCCGGAATCGACTATCGTGATTTTTGTGGAGAAGGAGATTGATAAAAGAAACAAGCTATATAAGTATATCAGCAAAAACGGCCTTGCCGTAGAGATGGGTGCGATGTCAGCTGCAGATACCAAAAAATTTATTGCGCTGCATTTAAAAGAAAACGGCAAAATAATACGGCAAAGCACGGTAGAGTATTTTATGGAACAGACAGAAAATTCGCTGACAAATATTCAAAATGAATTGGATAAGCTGGTTGCCTATACGCTTGGGAGGGAAGAAATCTGTCCGGCAGACATTGACGCAGTCTGCAGCGTACAGGTGACTGGGCAGATTTTTCAGATGCTGGATGCCGTTGCGGAGGGGAAACAGACGGCGGCCATGAAACTGTATCACGATCTTTTGGAACTAAAGGAAAGCCCGATGTCCATTCTGTATTTACTGACCAGACATTTTAACATTCTTTTACAGATAAAAGATTCTTCCGGAGAACTTTCGAGAACAGAGCTTGCCAAAAAGGTTGGCGTTCCGCCCTTTGCCGTTGGCAAATACCAGATACAGGCAAAGCGCTTTGAATACGCAAAGCTTAAGCAGATGCTTTGTGCATGCGTTGATACGGAATATGATTTTAAGCGTGGCAGAATCAAAGATCAAATTGGTGTTGAGCTTCTGTTGGTGAATTTTATCTGCCAGAGAAAGATTACTTAATAAAATGAAGAAAAAAAACTAAATTACTTAATTTTCGAAAGAAATGATGCGATTATGCAAAATATTATTGAAAAATATTAAGTTGTATACTATAATACAATCATGTTATGAACAAAGAGGTTCGGCAAAGTTTATTTGCGGAACTCTTTTTTTTATCAAATAGGAAATTTCCCTTATTCGGGAACGTTTCCCTATTCGGTAAAAACATACAAAGGCAGGGCGGAGTTTCGTAAAGTGAAACGCTTTGTTAAATATAAAAGGAGGTTACGGTAACATGCAGCAGATGGAAGCTAAGAACAATGCTATTGCAGATGCTTCAAAAGCGATTGATCACGAGAAAAGAGGTCTCTATGATCCGCGTATGGAGCATGACAACTGTGGTATCGGTGCAATCGTAAATATTAAGGGAAACAAGACACATGACACAGTGTCTGGCGCATTGGATATTGTCGAGAAATTAGAGCATCGTGCCGGAAAGGATGCAGAGGGGAAAACCGGAGACGGTGTTGGTATTCTTCTGCAGATATCACATAAATTTTTTAAAAAGGCTGTTAAGCCTCTTGGAATTGAGCTGGGTGAGGAACGGGATTATGGTATTGGTATGTTCTTCTTCCCACAGGATGAGCTGATGAAAAATCAGGCAAAGAAAATGTTTGAAGTTATTATCGCGAA
This sequence comes from Clostridiaceae bacterium, assembly GCA_021200535.1. Taxonomy (GTDB): domain Bacteria; phylum Bacillota; class Clostridia; order Lachnospirales; family Lachnospiraceae; genus Butyribacter. The sequence goes on from JAJQGL010000004.1 coordinate 17,109, forward strand.
GGAAGGCCTTGAACTGCTTGGCTGGAGAGAGGTTCCGATTGTGCCGGACATTTTAGGGCATAAAGCGTTGGAGTGTATGCCATGCATTATGCAGGCCTTTGTAAAGCGTCCGGAGGATGTTGCACGCGGGCTTGATTTTGACCGGAAACTATATGTGGCGCGCAGGGTATTTGAGCAGAGTAATGATGATACCTATGTGGTATCGTTCTCGAGCAGGACGATTGTTTATAAGGGAATGTTTCTGGTGGGGCAGCTCCGTCAGTTTTTCGTAGATTTGCAGGATCCGGATTATTTGTCAGCAATCGCTATCGTGCATTCCCGTTTTAGCACAAATACAAATCCAAGCTGGATGCGTGCGCATCCGAACCGTTTTATTGTGCACAATGGCGAGATCAATACGATTGTCGGCAATGCAGATAAGATGCTGGGACGCGAGGAGACGATGGAATCTCCGCTGCTTTCCGACGAGCTTCACAAAATTCTTCCAGTGGTAAATCCGAATGGTTCGGATTCGGCGAGACTGGATAACACATTGGAATTTCTGGTTATGAGCGGTATGGAGCTTCCGCTTGCAGTGATGATTACCATTCCGGAGCCGTGGGAAAACGACATGAGCCTCAGTCAGAAAAAGCGTGATTTTTATCAATATTATGCAACTATGATGGAGCCGTGGGATGGCCCGGCTTCGATCCTGTTTTCTGATGGTGATATTATGGGAGCGGTGCTTGACCGGAATGGCCTGCGTCCGTCACGCTATTATATCACTTCAGATGATCAGCTGATTCTTTCTTCAGAGGTTGGTGTTTTCGAAATTCCGCCGGAAAAAATTGTAAAAAAGGATCGCTTAAGGCCGGGACGTATGCTTTTGGTTGACACGGTGAAAGGCGAGCTGATTGCGGATGATGTTCTGAAAGAGGATTATGCATCCAGACAGCCTTACGGAGAGTGGCTTAACAGTAATCTGGTCACGCTAAAAGAACTGCGGATTCCAAATCAGAAAGTAACGGAGCTGACGGATGAGCAGAGAGCACAGCTGCAGAAAGCGTTTGGTTATACCTTTGAGGAGTACAAGACTTCGATTCTTCCAATGGCGCAGAATGGAAGTGAGCCGATTGCATCCATGGGAACGGATTCCCCGCTTCCGGTATTATCTGACCAGCCGCAGCCGTTGTTTAACTATTTCAAGCAGTTGTTTGCACAGGTTACCAATCCGCCGATTGATGCAATCCGTGAGGAAATTGTTACATCTACCAGTGTTTACATCGGTGAAGATGGCAACCTTTTGATGGAAAAAGCAGATAACTGTAAGGTGTTAAAGATTAACAATCCAATCTTAACGGATACGGATTTGTTAAAAATAAAATATATTGACAAGGATGGTTTTAAGAGCGAAGTCCTTCCGATCACTTATTATAAAAACACTTCTCTGCAGAAAGCACTGGATCACTTGTGCTTAGAGACAGACAGAGCCTATAAGAACGGTGTAAATATTTTGATTTTGTCTGACCGCGGGGTAGATGAAAACCATGTCGCAATTCCGTCCCTGCTTGCTGTTGCGGCAATGCAGCAGCATCTTGTTAAGACCAAAAAGAGAACCAGTGTGGCCATGATTATTGAGACGGCAGAGCCGAGAGAGGTACATCATTTTGCAACCCTGTTGGGCTATGGTGCCTGTGCCATCAATCCGTACCTGGCACACAGTACAATCAAAGAATTGATTGACAGCCGGCTTCTCGATAAGGATTATTATGCTGCTGTAAACGATTATGATTCGGCTGTGCTGCACGGCATTGTAAAGATAGCCTCTAAGATGGGTATTTCAACGATCCAGTCTTATCAGGGTTCTAAGATTTTTGAGGCGATTGGCATTTCAGAGGATGTCGTAGAGCAGTATTTTACAGATACGGTATCCTGTGCGGGCGGCATTACGCTGGAGGATATCCAGAAACAGGTTGATAAACTGCATTCCAATGCGTTTGATCCGCTGGGGCTCAGCGTTGACCTGACACTTGAGAGCCGCGGGCAGCACAAGGCGAGAGGACACAAGGAAGAGCATTTGTACAATCCGGAGACAATCCATCTTTTGCAGCAGGCGACATGGACTGGGAATTATGAACTGTTTAAACAGTATTCCAAAGCGATTGATGAGAAAGAGAGCAGTGTGACGCTTCGCAGCCTTTTGGATTTTAATTATCCGAAAAAGCCGATTGATATTGATCAGGTGGAAAGCGTTGACGAGATTGTAAAACGTTTTAAGACGGGTGCAATGTCATATGGTTCCATTTCGCAGGAGGCTCATGAGACACTGGCGATTGCGATGAACCATCTGCATGGCAAGTCAAACAGCGGCGAAGGCGGAGAAAGCCTGGAACGTCTGGAGACAGCCGGGCAGGAGGAGGACCGCTGTTCTGCCATTAAACAGGTGGCATCCGGACGGTTTGGCGTAACCTCACGTTATCTGGTCAGTGCAAAAGAAATCCAGATTAAGATGGCACAGGGGGCGAAGCCGGGCGAGGGCGGCCATCTCCCGGGCGGAAAGGTATATCCATGGGTAGCAAAGACCAGACATTCGACACCGGGTGTCAGCCTGATTTCTCCGCCTCCGCATCATGACATCTATTCGATTGAGGATTTGGCACAGCTGATCTATGACTTGAAAAACAGCAATCAGGATGCCAGAATTTCTGTAAAGCTGGTGTCTGAGGCAGGTGTTGGTACTGTTGCTGCCGGAGTGGCAAAAGCGGGAGCTGCCGTTATTTTGATTTCAGGACATGACGGCGGTACGGGAGCTGCGCCGAGAAGCTCCATTTACAATGCGGGACTTCCATGGGAGCTGGGACTTGCAGAAACACATCAGACATTGATTATGAATGGACTGCGTTCCCGCGTACGCATTGAGACAGATGGCAAGCTGATGACAGGGCGCGACGTGCTGGTGGCTGCTTTGCTTGGTGCAGAAGAGTATGGTTTTGCAACGGCGCCTCTGGTTACCATGGGCTGTGTAATGATGCGTGTCTGCAATCTGGATACCTGTCCGGTCGGTGTGGCTACACAGAATCCGGAGCTGCGCAAGCGCTTTAAAGGTAAGCCGGAATACGTTGAGAATTTCATGAGATTTATTGCACAGGAATTAAGGGAGTACATGGCAAAGCTTGGTGTGCGCAAGGTGGATGACCTGATTGGGCGCACGGATTTCCTGCGCGTGCGGGAGGATAAGAAAACAAAGGTTGACCTGAGTGCACTTTTGGATGAAACCTTTGCGACAGAGCGCAAAGCAAATAAATTTATTGCAAAAAATAAATATGATTTTGAATTAGAAAAGACCATAGATGAAAGAGAGTTTCTTCCAAAGCTGAAAAAGGCGCTGGCAAATGGGGAGAAAGCAAGGATTCAGGCGAAGGTAACCAACATAAACCGCACGCTTGGTACGATTCTTGGCTCGGAAATCACGAAGCGTTTTCAGGATACACTGGAGGAAGACACGATTACGGTTGAGTGCCATGGAAGCGGCGGACAGAGCTTTGGGGCTTTTATTCCAAAAGGACTGACATTGGAGCTGGTCGGTGATTCCAATGATTACCTTGGAAAAGGGTTGTCCGGAGGAAAGATTGTTGTGTATCCGCCGGAAGGTTCTAACTTTAAACCAGAGGAAAATATCATTGTAGGAAACGTTGCGCTGTATGGAGCGACCAGCGGAAAAGCATTTATCAATGGTATTGCCGGTGAGCGTTTCTGTGTTCGAAATTCCGGTGCAACTGCAGTTGTGGAGGGCGTTGGCGACCATGGCTGTGAATACATGACAGGAGGCTGTGTGGTGGTGCTTGGCACGACAGGAAAGAACTTTGCAGCCGGCATGAGCGGCGGCATTGCCTATGTTCTGGATGAGAACAGTGACCTGTATCTAAAACTGAATAAGGAGCTGGTATCTTCTGACCCGGTTACTGACAAATATGATGTGATTGAGCTCAAAACAATGATTGAAGAACATGTGGAGGCAACCGGCTCAGAGCGTGGAAAACATATTTTAGATCATTTTAGTGAATATCTGCCAAAGTTTAAGAAAATTATTTCTTATGATTACAGCAAGATGCTCCAGCTGATTGCAAAGATGGAGGAGCATGGACTGAGCTATGAGCAGGCACAGATTGAAGCCTTTTATGACCATAAGAAACAAGCATAAGCGCAGTACCGGCGCGGAAATGGAGGATCGTAACTATGGGAAAACCAACTGGTTTTATGGAATATAACAGACAGGATGACCTGGCTGTAGAACCATTAAAAAGAATTAAAAATTTCAATGAATTTCATACACCGCTGAGCAAAAAGAACCGTAGAGAGCAGGCTTCCCGCTGTATGAACTGTGGTGTGCCGTTTTGCCAGTCCGGTATGATGATCAATGGGATGGCTTCCGGATGTCCGCTGAACAATCTGGTGCCGGAATGGAATGATCTTTTGTATCATGGCAATATGGAAAAGGCATTACAGCTGCTCCGGCACACAAACAACTTTCCGGAATTTACTTCCAGGGTGTGTCCGGCGCTTTGCGAGGCAGCATGTACCTGTGGATTAAATGATACGGCGGTTACCTGTAAGGCAAATGAGTATGCGATTGTGGAATACGGATATGCAAACGGCCTTATGGAGGCAAACCCTCCTAAAATCCGTACGGGGAAAAAGGTTGCCATTATTGGTTCCGGTCCGGCGGGTCTTGCCGCTGCAGACCAATTAAACAAGCGTGGCCATGC
>JAJQGL010000046.1 GCA_021200535.1 Clostridiaceae bacterium
CGAGCATGCTTGCATGTGAGGGTGCAACAAGATCATGAATCGTAGATTCATGATACAATGAGCGTTAGCGAGCGGGAGCAGGCAGAGCCTATTCATCGCGAGCGGCGAATGACGATCATGAACAGCTGCGTAAGCAGCGATTGAGCGCGAAAGCGCGAGTTCATGATACAATGACAAGCAGTTTTGCTTTTTTCCTATTGTAGGTTTTTACTGTAATCGTTGTTTTGCCTTTTTTCTTTGCGGTTACTTTTCCGCTGCTGGTGACAGAGGCAACCTTTTTCTTTGAAGATGAAAAAGTGATGACACGGCTTGCACTTCCGGAAGAAAGCTTCGTTTTTATGCGGAAGGACTTTCCTTTTTTGATGTTCTTTTTACCGGATGGCGACAGGCTGATTTTTTCGGAGCCTTTTTCACGGTAATCTTGATTGTTTTTGTCAGGCCGCTTGCAGAGGTTACGCTGATTTTAGCGGTTCCGGCTTTTTTTGCCTTGATTTTTCCGTTTGCAGTGATGGTTGCAACGGAAGGTTTATTGCTTTTGTAGGTAACTGTTTTGTCTGAAATTCCGGATACAGTCCCTTTGACCTTTAAAGTCTCTCCCTTGCCGAGGGTTGCCTTTTTGGTGGACAGGGAAAGTGTTCCGGCATTACCTGTGTTTGTGGTGAAGGCTTTCAGGCAGATGTTGTTTTTGATTGTACCGCTGCCGTATACATTTAAATCCAGCCAGCCGGAGGCTGATACGGATGAAACAGGCATATACAAAAAGCTCTCCCCGGCATTGGAGGTATAATTAAGCGAGACAGAGCCGCTCTGCGCATTGGAGCCTTCGATTGGGATATAGCCAATGCTGTCTGTTGTTGTGTTGTACGAAATGACAACTGAGAAACGTTCACCCGGAGCAAGCGCTACCGGCTCAGAGAGCGCAACAGTGTGGTAGCCCTGAAACGCTTCAGTGCCGCTTAATTCTGCGGCAAGCGTGCCGCTGGTTGGATTGCCGGCAGAAACATTTTTGTATACCGATACCGTGTATGACTGGTTGTCTGTTCCGGTATAAATTCCAACTGCCCCAAGAGACTGGATATAAGATTTATTGGCAGTAAAAATATTTGCACCCATGGAGGTGGAGGAACCGGTGTTTGTAATTAGGGTACCCCAGCCAAATGCATCGTATTGGTAAGTGTTATCGTAGGTTTCTCCGGTGCTGCCGGAGAAGCTGTAATATTCGGTTAAAGAAGGTTCTTCATAGGAGAGCCAGAAATATCCGCTGTCTCCGTATTCTGTCCCATAGCTGTTGGCGATCAGCCATGCACCGTCTGATGCTGGCTGACTGGTCCCGAAGTTTTCTTTTGAATAGGTATCATCCCAGCCGACGATGGTAACGCAATGATTTGCCATGGAGATGGCGTCGTCGCCCTGGTACAAATTCTGGAAGTAGGCAATGGTGCTCTGGCCTGTCTGATGCTCATAATTCGGATTGTAGTAAAATGCGACATCCATTGCTCCGGCTGCCATCAGTGCTTCTTTGATCTGGTCGCGGGTTGCATTGTCATAGCAGGTGACATCGTTTACCTGATAATCGGACTGATAGCGAAGTGTTTCAGCAGAGCTGCTCATCGTGTTTTCCATGTCGGTTATTGCGGATTCTGTCAGTGCGCTGAATGGTGCAGAGCTTTCTGACACTGCACCGCTGCCGCGTGCAAGGATAAATTCTGCAAAGATGGCGTTGCCGCCCAGCAAATAGCAGGAGGAAGTGCTGGAAAGTCCTTCTCCGTACAAGGGATCGCTTTTATCGGCAGACGGATGGAAAGAAAACCATGTCAGATGATTTTCAGACAGATCCAGTGTGTCGGCTGACGCAAGCCCCTGAAGCAGCAGATTGGACTCCAGGGATTTGATTGCGGCAAATCCCCAGCAGCAGCCGGATACTCCCTGATCCTTGATCGAAGTCACAAGGTTTGCCGTGCGAAGGTCAAAGGAGGATGGAATGCTGGAGGATGTTTTTAGCTGGTTTTTGGCAGCTGTGCTGTCAGAATCTTCGCTGCCTGTTCCATTTGGCTCTACTGTTTTATTGTTTTGATCTTCATAGTGATAAGAAACTCTGTTGTCCGTCTGGCTGTCATAAACCCTTGTCAGGGTATCTGTGTCAGAAAAGGGGTCGGTTTCTTTTGCATATGCGGTGTTTGCACCCGCAAATGAGCCGGATATTACCAGACTGGAAATCAGAGTGCATTGTAAAAATAATTTTGATTTTTTCATATTTCGCCTCATTTCTTTTTTATTGGAAACCATTTCGACAATTTTATAATTAATGGTTAAAATGGTTCGTTCTATGTAATGGTTTTGTTTCTCCTACGGTATTGGGATGGTGTTAAACCGGTTATTTGCTTAAATTGTCTTGTGAAATAGTCATCTGAGTGGTATCCACAGGCAATTCCAATTTGTGAAACTGTCATGTTGGTATCATCTAACAGGGTTCCGGCACGCAGAATGCGGCTTTTAATGACATCCATACCGAAAGAAACGCCAAAAAGCTCACGGTACTTGCTCTGGAAGTGGCTTTTGCTAAAATTTAACTCCGCAGCAGCGCTGTCAACATTCCAGTCGCGTTCCGGATGAATGCGTAATTCACGGTGAAGTTCATAAAAATCGTGATTCTTTTTTGGAACAAATGAAACAGCATCACTTATCTTTTCAAAAATTATTTGTGTATACAACTGAATATAAAAATCTTTTCGAATATTTCCAAAGTAGTGTTCATCCTGCAGCAGTTTAAACATAGTGTCGATTTTAGGAATATCAAATCCGGTGATGGGGGTGGAAACAGGGATTCCCATATGTTCAATAAGCTCTTCTTCTATTGCGAATTCCATCCAGTGGTCACAGTAATTTCCTTTATCTTGTATACCGTGATAGATTTGCGGGGAATGGGGTTTGAAAAAAATTGCTGTGTCTGGTTGGACAATCGCTTCATGCCCATTGATTGTAAAACATGCCCATGATTTTACAATTAGAAGTAACCATTGTTTTAAGCCTTTTGGACGGTTGACAAAAAAGGTTTCGCTGTTATGCACCTGATTTGTACCCATATCAAAAATTTTTATATTTTTTTTTGTGTTGTTTTTTTCAGTACAGTTTTTCATAGAGTACAGCGCCTCCTTTTTACTGGCAATTTCAGATTAATATGCAAGCATGCTCAGTCTGCTTATCATTATATCATGAAGCAGAGCTTCATGATCGTTATCTACACACGCTCCG
>JAJQGL010000091.1 GCA_021200535.1 Clostridiaceae bacterium
CTATTTGGATATATGCTATGATAGCAGACGAAATAACAGAATAGCTCTTCAGGGCGGGGCGAGATTCCCCACCGGCGGTATTCCATTATGGTAAGCCCGCGAGCGGAGTGCAGTCTGCACGAAGCATGATTCGGTGAGATTCCGAAGCCGACAGTATAGTCTGGATGGAAGAAGACAGAGAAAAAACAATATGGATTTGTTTTATTTGCCCTGAATGTATCAGCATTGAGGACTTTTTGTTTTATATTAATGACGTCTGGTAAAACAAATGCGGGCAAAGCGCTGTCCGCGGTAAAAAAGCGTTATGATCTCAAAGCTGGAGATATGGCAGTTGAAAAGAGGTGTAATTGTTTGGAAGAGAAATTTATGCGCCTTGCGATTGAGCTGGCGAAAAAGGGGCTTGGCAAGGTAAATCCCAATCCGCTGGTAGGGGCGGTCATTGTAAAGGATGGCGCTGTTCTGGCAGAGGGTTACCATGCAAAGTACGGGGATTACCATGCAGAGCGTGATGCCCTTTCAAACCTTTTGCATCCGGAGGACGCAAAAGGCGCTGAAATGTATGTGACGCTGGAGCCATGCTGTCACCATGGGAAACAGCCGCCTTGTACACAGGCGATTATTGATTATGGAATCAGAAAGGTCTATGTTGGTTCAGATGATCCCAATCCTCTTGTGGCAGGCAAAGGAATTCAGATGCTGCGGGATGCTGGGATTGAGGTGGAAACACAGGTCTTAAAAGAGGAATGTGATGCATTGAACTTTGTTTTTTTTCACTACATTACAAAAAAAATGCCGTATGTCGTGATGAAATATGCAATGACCTTAGATGGAAAAACTGCCTGTGACAATGGAAAAAGCCAATGGGTTACAGGTGAGATGGCAAGAAATCATGTACAGCATACGAGAAATGCATTGTCGGGGATTATGGTGGGTATACAGACCGTGCTTTTGGATAATCCCAGTCTGACATGCCGGATTCCAGGCGGCAGAAATCCGGTGCGGATTATCTGTGACAGCCATTTACGGATTCCGCTGGAATGTAACCTGGTGCAGACGGCGCATGAAACCGATACGATTGTGGCAACTATTTCGGAGGATTCCAAACAGATCGAAAGGCTGCAAAAGGAAGGTGTTGTGGTTTTGAAAACAGCGTCCAGAGACGGCAGGGTTGATCTATTGGATTTAATGCGGCAGCTGGGAGAGAGAAAAATAGATGGCATTTTATTGGAAGGCGGAGGAACACTAAACCAGAGTGCATTAGATGCAGGGATTGTGCAGCGTGTACAGGTGTATCTGGCGCCAAAAATATTTGGCGGCAGCGGAAAGTATAATCCGGTCAGGGGCGTGGGAGTAAGTGATCCAAAACAGGCATATTGTTTAAAAAATCAGACATTACAGATGCTTGGGGAGGATATGCTTTTAGAGTATGAGATTTTGTGAGAGCGCAAGATAATGGCCAGGGAGGTGAGACGTTGTTTACCGGGATTATTGAAGAAGTAGGTGTAATCAGATCAATCACGCGGGGAAATAAATCGGCGGTTCTGACGGTGGAGGCATCAAAGGTGCTTGACGGGAGCAAAATTGGCGACAGCATTGCAGTAAATGGGGTTTGTTTAACGGCGACATCCATATCCGCAACACAATTTTGTGCAGATGTAATGCCAGAGACTCTGCGCAGAAGCTCATTGGGGAGCTTGTCGAGAGGAAGCCTTGTGAATCTGGAGCGCGCGATGGCAGCAGACGGACGATTTGGCGGGCATATTGTATCCGGGCATATTGACGGGACTGGACAGATCGCTGTGTGCAGACCAGAAGATACGGCAGTCTGGGTGGAAATCAAAACGCCGCCGGAGATTTTAAAATATATTGTACAGAAAGGGTCGGTTGCTATTGATGGAATCAGTCTGACTGTGGCGGCGCTATCGGATACAGGTTTTGCTGTATCGCTGATTCCGCATACCGGATCAGAGACTGCCCTGCTGCAAAAAAAACCGGGAGATGTGGTGAATCTGGAAAATGACATTGTAGGAAAATATGTGGAGCGGCTCTTGCAGTTTGGCAAAGGGAAAGAAGAAATGCGGGCAGGCGCACCGTTTCCGGCCGGGCAGGGTACAACAGGAATTACGATGGAATTTTTAGCGGAAAATGGATTTTGATTGAGGCAGAGAGGCGAGTTGGTGCCGCAGGCTCCACCAACATCAATCGAATGTATTTAGTTTAACATTAGACGCTTCCTGCGGGCGCGACATGAGGTGAGATATGAAATTTAATACGATTGAAGAGCTGGTTGAGGAGATCCGGCAGGGGAACATTGTTGTGGTTATTGATGATGAAGACCGGGAGAATGAGGGGGATGTGATCTGTGCGGCACAGTTTGCAACGACAGAAAATGTGAATTTTATGGCGAGCTATGCGAAGGGGCTGATCTGTATGCCAATGGATGCTTCTTATACCGATAAACTGGGATTGCATCAGATGTGTGAGGTCAACACAGACAATCATTGTACTGCATTTACTGTTTCGATTGATTATGCTGGCACAGAGACAGGGATTTCCGCATATGAGCGCTCAATTACCGCCATGAAGACGGTGGAGCCGGATGCGAAGCCGGAAGATTTCCGGACACCGGGACATATGTTTCCGCTGCAGGCGAAGCACGGCGGTGTTTTGGAGCGGAATGGACACACGGAGGCGACAGTTGATCTGGTGAAGCTTGCCGGGCTGGAACCGGTTGGGCTTTGCTGTGAGATCATGCGGGATGACGGTTACATGGCAAGGACGCCGGAGCTAATGGCATTTGCCGAAAAACATCATTTAAAAATCGGGCGCATTGCAGATCTGGTACAATACCGCAAGGAACATGAGGTACTGGTTGAGTGCGTGGCAAAAGCGAAGATGCCGACCCGTTATGGCGAATTTACCATTTACGGCTATGTCAATAAATTAAACGGTGAGCATCACGTTGCCCTGGTTAAGGGAGATATTACAGATGGGAAGCCGGTGCTGGGCCGCGTACATTCTGAGTGTCTGACAGGCGATGCGCTTGGCTCTGCCAGATGTGACTGCGGGCAGCAGTATGATGCGGCCATGAAAATGATTGCGAAGGAAGGCAGAGGAGTATTGCTCTATATGCGGCAGGAGGGAAGAGGCATTGGACTGATCAACAAAATCCGTGCATATGAGCTGCAGGATCATGGAAGAGATACCGTAGAGGCAAATCTGGAGCTGGGATTTCCGGAGGATGCAAGGGATTATACAATCGGAACGCAGATCTTGGTAGACCTGGGGGTGAGGGAACTTCGCCTGATGACCAACAATCCGCTGAAAGTATATGGCCTTGCAGGTTATAATCTGGAGATTGTTGAGCGTGTTCCGATTGAGATGGAGCCGGGAAAATACGATAAATTTTATCTGCAGACCAAAAAGGAAAAGATGGGTCATCTGCTGGATTTGTAGTCTTACATGCAGGCAGACCGAAAAATAGAAAACAACAGAGTGAATGGAGGAAAAAAGTATGAGAACAGTAGAAGGAAATGTAGTTGCAGATGGGGCAAAAATCGCGATTGTCGGAGCGCGGTTCAACGAATTTATTGTATCCAGGCTGGTCAGCGGTGCGAGGGATGGGCTGGTGCGCCATGGTGTAAAGGATGATGACATTACGCTTGCATGGGTTCCGGGGGCATTTGAAATTCCTCTGGTTGCAAAGAAAATGGCAATGTCCGGGAAATACGATGCAGTTATCTGCCTTGGAGCTGTGATCCGCGGCGCGACAAGCCATTATGATTATGTATGTGCAGAGGTATCCAAAGGAATTGCTTCTGTCAGTCTGGAGGCAGGGATTCCGGTAATGTTTGGCATCCTGACAACGGATACGATTGAGCAGGCCATCGAAAGAGCGGGAACGAAAGCGGGAAATAAAGGCTACGACTGTGCATTAGGTGCGATTGAGATGATCAACCTGATTCGTACGGAGGATATTAAGTAATTGGCACCAGTACAGCGCCTGTGAAACATGTAATTTTTGATAAATTTTTGATAATTGTATATCAGGAATTGACTTGTACCATGATTTTGCATATAATCGAATTTAACGAGTTCAATATGCTTTTCAGGGAAAGGAAGGGAATCGAAACATTCATGTTTGAAAATTTATATCCGGATGAGGATGCTGCCTCGGCATACGAAATTGATTATGAAGCTTACTATAACAAGGGGTATCGGGGGATTTTGTTTGATGTAGACAATACGCTGGTAGAGCATGACCAGCCCGTCACGCTTGTTGCGATTGAGTTGTTTCAGCGGCTGAATGAAATAGGGTTTCAGACCTGCATTATTTCCAACAATAAAGATGACAGAGTGAAGCCGCTGGCGGATGCATTGGAGTCGGATTATGTATATAAGGCAGGAAAGCCTTCTGCAGCAGGATATCTGCAGGGCATGAAGCAGATGGGGACTGTGCCGGAGACTACTTTATTTGTTGGGGATCAGATTTTTACAGATATCTGGGGAGCCAACCGTGCCGGTGTGCATTCTATTCTTGTGAAGCAGATTGCCAGACATGAAGAGATACAGATTGTATTAAAGCGCCTTTTAGAAAAAATAGTATTATTGTGCTATCAAAAAAAGAAAGGTAAAGTCCATATGATGTCGTAGCGCAGACATGATTTATAAGAGCCGCTGTTTTACAGGTTTTTTATCTGTGAAACAAGCGGCTCTGTTTTAGCTTTTCTGAAATGGGGAGGCTTTGGTATATTGCATGATATTCCTGCGAGTTTAGATGCTCCAGATAATTTTTTTCAAAATTTTTTTTACAGCCTTTTTCCTTTAGTAAATCGACAGCTTTGTTGTATGCGATTGCCGCCTCTTTGGCGCTTCGGTATTTTCCGATGATATAATCTCCGTTGACATGTATTTTGGCGGTGTAGACTGGCTCTGCTGTTTCGGTTCGGGTACAGGTTACGCCGTGGTAAGGATTGATAATCTCAATGTTGCTGTAACGGAAGTCGTTGGAATCCCCATTGACAAAACGGAAATCAATGCCTGGCCTGGCGAAATTTTTAATGCCGTACCGGGAACGTATATTAGTCTGCATTCCGTATTCTGCAACAAAAAGATGATTTCCGCGTCGCATAATCGAATGCTTCGAATAATAAAATAAATCGTCGGCATCAAAAAGCAAAATATCGGTTGGTGATAAATAATAAGAAAAGAAATTGCGCCACAGATAGATCGGCGTTTTTATATAATAGCCATTATTTTTAAAATTGATTAATGAAATCCATTTGGAAAAGGACAGCTGCGGAAATGCTTCTTTATTATAATTGTCCGGCAAATAGTTCTGACGGCATTCCAAAAGTGTTTTTGCCTCCAGATAAGCCTGGTGTGCAAGCTGCTCTGTCGGGTAGCTGCCCAGGCTGATGTGCCGGGAGCGATACGTAATGGAAGAACGGTAATATTTTGTACCGTTCTTTTTTGTTGCCTGAAAAACGCCGGGTAAAAATGCCATAAAACGGCTCCTTTCGTCAGAGAAATATTCCGTATTCCGATACGCCTGCGTTTTTTGATATGCACTTTCAGAAAAACATCCTGCGTATAAAGTCCGGTTTTTTACGAATAGTTTAACGCTCATGTCTGCAGTATAACACATTTTTTGCAAAATAGGAAATGGGAGCGGCGGGGCTGCTTTTGTCGGTTTCTGTCGTTATTTTTGTGGTAATTAATGGATTTGTACGAAAAACATGAAATACATACGTATAATTTTTTGTAAATGTTACAAAAATATGTAATATATGAATAAACAGACAAAAATAGCCATATAATTTGTAATATATTTGTAACACACTTTGTCTCATAGCATATGATAATCGTATACCCTGTGTCATCGCAAGATTGGGGCAGAGCAGGGAAAAGCTTTATAAGGGTATAGAATGCGCTGATGCTACGCGCGGAATGGAGAATGATATGAACAAGTTAGTAAAAGGTGCTGTGACAGCTTTGGCAACAACAGGAATGATGGTTGTTCTGCCGCAAAATAAGGCAGTTGCACAGGCACCGACAGGAAGTGCAGTCATGGTAGGCGGAGATTATGGGGAAAGCAGCGGCATAACGATTTCGCTGCTGCCCAATCAGATTTATAAGACAGAGGAGCAGAGTGAACAGGAGGAACAGGAAAGCATTGCCGCTATAGCAGTACAGAACGAGGCAAAGCAGAAAATTGCATCCTTGGATGAAAGCCGGGATGAGCGTGTCCAGGCAGAAAAGCTCCGCGCCGAAAAGCTTCGGAAAAAAAGGCTTGCCGCAAAAAAAGCAAAGCAGGAGGAAAAGCGCAAGCAGGAAATTGCGGCTTGCTGCGGTGTGGCTGCAGGAAGTAAAGACCGCCAGATTCTGGAACGGATTGTGGAGGCGGAAGCAGGCGGCGAGAGCATTAAGGGAAGGCTTTTGGTTGCAAATGTTGTTTTAAACCGTGTGAAAAGTAAGCAGTTCCCTTCTACCATCGAAGCAGTTGTTTTTGCCCACAGAGGCTCCACATATCAATTTTCACCGGTTTCCGATGGCAGCTATTACAGTGTGACAGTATCAAAGGGAACAAAGCAGGCAGTTGATCAGGCGCTGAACGGAAAAGATCCGTCCCAGGGGGCATTGTATTTTATGGAGCGGTCGCTTGCTGACAGCTCAAATGTCAGCTGGTTTGACCGGGCGCTGACCAGATTGTTTCAATATGGATGCCATGAATTTTATAAATAGGAATCATAATTTCCGAATTGAAGTCCTTGAAAATCCATATGCGATATTGTATAATATCGTTGTTTTAGATTTGAAATGGACGAGTTGCGGTGCAACATAAACTTGTATTATGCGCAAAAGGCAGCGCAGGAAAGAGGAAATTATGGAAATCAAATATCAGAGCACGCGGAGTAATGCGGAGGCGGTAACAGCTTCCCAGGCAATTTTAAAAGGGCTTGCTGACGACGGCGGTTTGTTTGTGCCGACAGATATTCCAAAGCTGGATGTCTCTCTGGAGAAAATAGCAGAAATGGATTATCAGCAGACGGCTTATCAGGTGATGAAGCAATTCCTGACTGATTTTACAGAAGAAGAGCTGAAAAATTGTATTCGCTGTGCGTATGATGATAAGTTTGACACAAAAGAGATTGCACCGTTGGTTGAAAAGGCTGGCGTGTATTATCTGGAGCTGTTCCACGGCTCTACGATTGCATTTAAGGATATGGCGCTTTCGATTCTGCCGCATCTTATGACGACCTCAGCCAGGAAAAACCACATAGAGAACCAGATTGTCATCCTGACTGCGACTTCCGGCGACACGGGAAAGGCAGCGCTGGCGGGTTTTGCAGATGTTGCGGGAACCAGTATTATTGTCTTTTATCCGAAAAACGGGGTTAGTGCCATTCAGGAGAGGCAGATGGTTACGCAGAAGGGCTCCAATACTTCTGTCGTTGGAATTACAGGAAATTTTGATGATGCACAGAGCGGCGTCAAGGCCATGTTTAATAATAAGGAGCTTGCCGCAGTGATGGATCAGAAGGGCTATCAGTTCTCATCTGCCAATTCCATTAACATTGGGCGTCTGGTACCGCAGGTTGTCTATTATGTGTATTCGTATACCAGACTGCTGAAAGCGGGGGCAGTCAAAAACGGCGAGGCGGTAAATTTTGTAGTGCCGACGGGAAATTTCGGCAACATTCTTGCCGCATTCTATGCAAAGAATATGGGCGTTCCGGTAGGAAAGCTGATTTGTGCCTCAAATGATAATAAAGTTCTTTACGACTTTTTTGAGACAGGAGTCTATGATAAAAACAGGGAGTTTATTCTGACTTCTTCGCCATCAATGGATATTTTGATTTCAAGTAATCTGGAACGCCTAATCTATCGGATTGCCGGTGAGGATGCCAAAGCGACAAAGGCAATGATGGAGGCGTTAGCCGGAGAAGGAAAATATGAAATTACAGATGCCATGAAAGAGCAGATGAAAGACTTTGTCGGCGGCTGGGCAAGTGAGGAAAAGGCTGCCGCGGAGATTAAACGTGTCTATGACGCGACAGGCTATGTGATGGATACGCATACCGCAGTGGCATCCGCTGTCTATCAAAGCTATAAGGA
This sequence comes from Clostridiaceae bacterium, assembly GCA_021200535.1. Taxonomy (GTDB): domain Bacteria; phylum Bacillota; class Clostridia; order Lachnospirales; family Lachnospiraceae; genus Butyribacter. The sequence continues at coordinate 8,119 of JAJQGL010000091.1, forward strand.
GCGCACGGGAGACAATACAAAGACAGTGATTGCTTCTACGGCAAGCCCGTATAAATTTGCAACAAGTGTTATGGCTGCGATTGATCCGAAATATTCCGGAGAAGATGATTTTGTACTGATTGATGAGCTGGAGAAAACTTCCGGCGTAAAAATTCCAAATGCAGTAGAGGAAATCCGGAGTGCCGCGGTGCTTCATGATACGGTTTGCGAGACTGCTGATATGCAGAAAACAGTTGAAAATATTCTGGGCCTGTAATTGAAAAAAGGCATTGATATGCATATTTTGTCCGCCTGTTTTCTCCTGTATCCGGGAATGGTTTGCAGTACCATCCCGGGTACAGGAGTTTTTTTATATAGGAAACTTTTCGCTTTAGTGAAACTTTTCAGGTAAGCTTTCGGATGAAAAACCGATTGACATGGCAGGAGGTTTTGAATATACTTAGAAATAGTAAATTCATATAAACATATTGATAATATAGGAATAGAAATTCGGCTATGGGATATATAGCCGGCAGTATGGAGGATATGCATGGGGAAAGTATATAAAAGCATACTAGAGCTGATTGGAAACACACCGCTTCTGGAGGTTGTAAATATTGAACAGGAGGAAAAGCTGGATGTTACGTTACTGGCAAAGCTGGAGTATCTGAATCCTGCCGGCAGTGTCAAAGACCGGCTGGCAAAAGCCATGATTGAGGATGCGGAAAAAAAGGGGCTGATTCGAAAAGGGTCGACCATTATTGAGCCGACCTCCGGTAATACAGGGATTGGCCTGGCAGCGATTGCAGCAAAAAAAGGTTACCGCATGATTCTGACGATGCCGGATACCATGAGCGCAGAACGAATTAATCTGCTGACGGTATATGGCGCGGAGGTTGTCCTTACAGAGGGTGCCAGGGGGATGAAAGGCGCGATAGCAAAAGCAAAGGAACTGGCAGACAGTATTCCGGACAGTTATATTCCTGGGCAATTTGAAAATTCTGCGAACAATATAGTTCACAGAGAGACAACCGGCAGGGAAATCTGGGAAGACACAGATGGCAGGGTAGATATTTTTGTTGCGGGAGTTGGCACGGGAGGCACGTTGTCAGGAGTCGGTGAATTTTTGAAAAATAAGAATCCGGACATCCGGATTGTTGGTGTAGAACCGGCAACCTGCCCGGTTTTGTCAAACGGCAAGTCAGGGCCGCATAAAATTCAGGGACTTGGCGCCGGTTTTGTGCCAAAAGCGCTGAATACGGAAATTTATGACGAGATCATTAAGGCTGGCAATGAAATTTCTTTTGAAATGGCAAGAATGATTGCAAAGCGAGAGGGCATTTTAGTAGGCATTTCTTCCGGAGCTGCGATGTATGCTGCCCTCCAGCTGGCAAAACGGCCGGAAAATAAGGGAAAGACAATCGTGGTGCTCCTGCCGGACAGCGGAGACCGCTATTATTCCACGGCGCTTTTTGGCAAGCAGAAATAAAGGGAAATGCACGCAGCTTTTTTATCTTTGCGGGCTTGTGCAGAAATGGGGGATTCATATGAAAATTTCAAAAAAAGGAAGATATGCTTTGCGTTCCATGGTATATCTGGCAGTAAATGAAAGTGAAGAAAAGATGACGCTGGGTGATATTGCCATGGTAAATGGGATTTCGATTAAGTATCTGGAACAGATTTTTTCCAGTCTGCGGCGTGCCGGGCTGGTAAAGAGCATTCACGGAATTAACGGGGGATATTTTCTGGGGCGGCATCCTTCCGAAATTACGGTTGAGGATGTGCTGGATGCCGTAGAGGGAGATTACCGCATAGAAGATGAGGTGACAACAGAGGATTGTATGCTGAAAGGCATTTCCAATGCTGTGCAGAGGCTGGTTATTGATGAGATTAACTTTCAGACCGGAAAGGTCATCAGCAGTGTGACGATGCAGGATTTGGCAAATGATTATTCCAGAACAGACCGGGATGCCGATGAAATGTATTATATCTGAAAGAGAAAAAGCGCAAAGTGTTTGCAGCAGGGAGCTTTTGGCTGGCCAGAGTTGCTACTTGCGTATTTTTTTGCTTCATGCTACAATAAAGAAATGCAGACCGTTTTCCGAGACTTCTGAAAAGAGCACCGGTGACAGGACAGGGTTCTGAAACCGGTGCTTTGTTCAGTGGTTTCGGTTGTTTGTCTGCATGGAAGAAAGCATGAATAAAGTGATACGCAGAAAGGAGATTTACATGGCATACAAGACATATTCCATGGAGCTTGCAGGGAGAACACTGTCCGTTGATATCGGAAGAGTGGCAAAGCAGGCAAACGGCGCCGCATTGATGCATTATGGCGAAACAACGGTATTATCTACCGCAACTGCATCTGAAAAACCAAGAGAGGGAATAGATTTCTTTCCGCTTTCTGTAGAATTTGAAGAGAAAATGTATTCAGTTGGCAAAATTCCGGGGGGTTTTAACAAGCGTGAGGGAAAAGCATCCGAAAATGCGGTGCTGACTGCCCGTGTCATTGACCGCCCGATGCGTCCTTTGTTTCCGAAGGATTACCGGAATGACTGTTCTTTAAACAATCTGGTATTATCGGTAGATCCGGAGTGCAGGCCAGAGCTTTTGGCAATGCTTGGCTCAGCGATTGCAACCAGTATTTCCGACATTCCGTTTGCCGGTCCATGTGCGACAACACAGATGGGGCTTGTGGACGGCGAATTTATTGTCAATCCAAATCAGGAGCAGTGGGACAACGGTGATCTTCGCCTGACGGTAGCGTCCACAAAAGAAAAGGTGATTATGATTGAGGCGGGTGCAAATGAAGTGCCGGAAGATAAGATGCTTGAGGCAATTTACAAGTGCCATGATGTCAATCAGACGATTATTTCATTTATTGACCAGATCGTTGCGGAGGTTGGCAGACCAAAGCATGAGTATACAAGCTGTGCGGTTCCGGAGGAAATGTTTGCAGCAATCAAAGAAATTGTACCGCCGGCAGAGATGGAAGAGGCTGTATTTTCAGATGATAAGCAGGTCAGGGAGGAAAATATCCGCCGTGTGACGGAAAAGCTGGCTGAGGCGTTTGCTGACAAGGAAGAATGGCTTGGAATTCTGGATGAGGCAGTATACCAGTATCAGAAAAAGACAGTGCGAAAGATGATTCTGGTTGACCACAAGCGTCCGGATGGACGTGAAATCACACAGATTCGTCCTTTGGCTGCAGAGGTGGACCTGATTCCGAGAGTACACGGCTCTGCGATGTTTACCCGCGGACAGACACAGATCTGTACGATTACAACGCTGGCTCCGCTTTCAGAACAGCAGAGAGTTGACGGACTGGACAGCAATAAAACGGCGAAGCGGTATATGCACCACTATAATTTCCCGTCTTATTCAGTAGGTGAAACAAAGCCAAGCAGGGGGCCGGGACGCCGTGAGATTGGCCATGGTGCGCTGGCAGAACGCGCATTGCTTCCGGTACTTCCGTCAGAAGAAGAGTTTCCGTATGCAATCCGTACCGTATCGGAAACATTTGAGTCAAACGGTTCGACCTCTCAGGCAAGCATCTGCGCATCTACCATGTCGCTGATGGCAGCCGGTGTGCCGATTAAAAAGCCGGTTGCCGGTATCTCCTGCGGACTGGTTACCGGAGAGACAGATGATGATTATCTGGTGCTTACCGATATTCAGGGGCTGGAAGATTTCTTTGGGGATATGGATTTTAAGGTGGCAGGCACGAAAGATGGCATTACTGCCATTCAGATGGATATTAAGATTCATGGCCTGACAAAGCCGATTGTGGAGGAAGCGATTGCCCGCACCAGAGAGGCGAGAATGTATATTTTAGATCAGATCATGCTTCCTGCAATCAGTGAGCCAAGAGCGGAGGTTGGCTCATATGCACCGAAGATTATTCAGATGCAGATTGATCCGCAAAAGATTGGCGATGTAGTTGGCCAGCGCGGTAAGACGATCAATGCGTTAATTGAACGCACCGGCGTGAAAATTGATATTAGCGATGACGGCGCAGTTTCTATCTGTGGTGAGGATAAGGCAATGATGGAGGAAGCAAAGCGTCTGATTCAAATTATTGTGACGGATTATTTTGAGGGACAGATTCTGGAAGGAGAAGTTGTCAGCATCAAGGAGTTTGGCGCATTTATCGAATTTGCCCCGGGCAAGGAAGGTATGGTTCATATTTCTAAAATTGCCAGAGAGCGAATTAATCATGTAGAAGATGTTTTAACGCTTGGCGATCATGTCAGGGTTGTTTGCCTTGGAAAAGATAAGATGGGGCGGATGAGCTTCAGCATCAAGGACGTAAAATAGCAAAAAGTCAAGTATTTTGCCGAAAAAAGGCGGTATTATAGCGAAAAAACGACTCAAAATTTGTCAAAAAATGGTCAGATCGTGAAAAAAAGCTTTTCACAGGGTGCAGTCCATGGTATTATATTAATACATGGGCTGCATTTTTCATAAACAGGAAAATTTTCCTGTTGGTTATGCAAATACGCAATAAAGTGAGACAGACAGAAGATTATGAAGAGACTATTCAGAAAAGATATAAAATTATATGGTTTTTTTGCAATATGCGCTTTGGTAAGTGTTCTTTTTATGCTGGCATTACAGGGGGTAACGGACAATTATGAGGAAAGCCTGTACCGCGTGCGGGAAGAACAGGATGAAAAGTTAATGCTAAGCAGTGATGTTTATGTTATTGACGTTCCGTCGACAAGTGATCAGGTGCTGACTGCAGATGAAAAAAACAGGCTGGAGGAACAATATCTGGAACAGCTTCAATACATTATCGGGGAGGGTTTTTCCTCTGCAAAAGGAGTTTATATCCTTGGAGTGGATTTGTTGTCCCTGTCTGTGACAGAGCGTCAGTTTTTTGAAGTTTTCCGGGAGACGGGTAATGTATTCTGGCATTATAATACAAAAAACATTGGTTATTATCATGATGGAGACTGCTGCGGACAGATTAAGTTTATTGATGAATATTATGGTGCTTCCAATTATTTCGAGGTGTATGGTGAGGGGAAATATGCCCCTAATTTTGTGCCTTATTTTTTTATGACAATGAATGGAAACAAGGTGCAGTATGACCAATCTTCCAGACAGTATACCATTGAGGACGCATCAGGCGCTGTTACTACGCTTCATGCGGCAGAGGATGGAACGGTCCGTGTGAAAGAGACAGCAAAAAATACGGTTAAATATCTTGAACTGGAGGATGTATACAAAGAGCTGGTGAAGCTGGAGGATGATCAAAAGACAGAAAAATATAAGGACGCAGTTATACTGATTCAGAATGGCGATACGATGTACAGCATCGACTACGGTGCGAGAAGTGTCAGCAGTATTGCGGATTATTATATTGATGTGCTGGGAACGATCGAAAATAGTGCAACGATCCCGGTTTTTGACCTTACGGATAAAATACTGGCGGCAGTTGCCGGCATTCTGATTCTGGGAGTGATTATTCTGGTTTTTCCGGCATGGGCGGCATTCCTTGGCCTGTTTGCAGAGGCGTCGCTTTTATATGGCATTCACTGCATATGCTATACCGCAGGAATCTGTTATGTGCCGGTTGTGGGGCTTTCGTTCTGTTATGTCCTTTTCTTTATCCTGTTGAGTGCGCTTGCAAAATACCTGGCAAAGATTAATATTCGGAATTTGCCGATTGATGCAGTAATCCGGTTTACCAGTAACATTGTACATATTGAACATTCCGTTTCTTATTCGGAATATCTGATGAAAAACCGGAGTGAGATTGAGGAGGATATTTCAGCTTCGCTGTTGATGCCGGTTATGGATAGAGACTCGTTTCTGCTGGAGGAGCTTGCGGCAGAAAACCACAGAAATAAGCGTTTTGTTGAGACGGAATTTCGGGATATGAAGCTGCTTACATCCTCAGTCAGCCAGACGCGGTCCGGTTTGTTCCAGGGGATGCGGTATATTGCATTTATCCCGCTTCCGGTATTTGATGTGGAATCTGAGGGCGTGACCTACACGGTAATTGGCTTAAAGAAAAAGCTAAAACCGCAAAAGGCATCCTATATTTCCCTGATGCTGTTTTCGATGTATATTTATTTTAAAGCACAGCACGAAAGAGGGGAGCATCAGCGGATGTATTTTTCGATGCTGTCTCTGATGATTTCGGTGATTGATGCAAAGGATCCGGTCACGGCAGGTCATTCCCAGCGCGTCGCCAATATTTCAAAGGATATTGGCCTGTGGCTTAAGCTGAGCAAAAGTGAGCAGTTTGATCTGGAATTTACGGCGCTTTTGCATGATATTGGGAAAATCGGTGTCTCTGATTATGTGCTGAATAAGCAGAGCGTATATACGCAGAATGATTTTGAACAGATGAAATATCATACGATCCGCGGTGCAGAAATGCTTTCTGAGGTGGGCATCAGCGAGGCTGTGATTGACGGCGTGCGCCACCACCATGAGCGGATTGACGGAAAAGGGTATCCGGATGGCCTTAAGGGGGATGAGCTGACACTGTTTGCAAAAATCATTAAGATTGCAGATGTGTATGATGCGCTTACCAGTAAGAGGCAATATAAGGATGCGTGGGAAATCCAAAAGGCGCTTAATATTATTTACCGTGGGAGAGGAACAGAATTTGATACAGAGATTGCAGATGTTTTTATTGAACATATGTCTCCTCCGGGCTGGATTCCTCCGGTTGATGAGAAAAACCAGGTGGAAAACAAGAACCCAAATACGGAGAAAGCTTCCCGGATTGCCAGGGATTTTTATGAGAAATACAGCCAGTATCTGTCAGTCGAATATCCTATTCCCAGCAAGAGGGCGGTGAAAGTGGATTTTGTCTGCAAGAATGGTTTTATGGGATATGATTGGGGGGAAACTTTCAACAATGCGGGTTTTCTGGAGGAGAAGCCGGTTATACTGGACTACGAGAAAAATACCAAAAGTCTGATTTTTGGGCAGAGCAGCAAGGGGAAATATGTCAGCAGCATTTATTATTATTTTTTTAAGGGTTTTATCAATATGGGAATTTATCTGCTGAAAACAGAAAGTGTAAAAGATATCATGGCAGCCATGCAGGATGCCTATGGAGAGCCGCAGATACTGACAGGGCAGATTATGGTATTTGAAGCAGGAAAAATGCGGATTGTTTTTTACCGGACGCTGGATGACAAATGTTTTCTGTTCTATATTTCGGATTACATGTGCAGCAATTATATTTTTGAAGGTCAGGAGAGAGAAGCGAATGAAAACAAATAAGGTAACACGGATTGGAATGATGATTGCAGTTGCTTTTGTGTTATCCTATCTGGAGTCCCTGCTGCCGCTTCAGATCGGAATTCCCGGTGTCAAGCTTGGGCTGTCCAATATTGTTGTGGTGCTTTGTCTCTATAGCTGTTCAGCGGCGGAAACCTTCGGGATTGCGCTTGTCCGCATCCTTTTGTGCGGGCTGACCTTTGGAAGCCTGTATACTATGCTCTATAGCTTCGCCGGAGGCGTTCTCAGCTTTGCTGTGATGCTTTTCTTAAAAAAATGGAATGGTTTTTCTGTGTATGGTGTGAGCATTGCGGGAGGTGTCTGCCACAATATCGGGCAGATTGTTGTGGCGATATTGGTTTTGCAGACGGAGCTTTTGATTTATTATTTTCCGTTTTTGCTGTTATCGGGCTGCATTGCCGGCGTTGCGGTTGGATTTGTGGCAGGGATGCTGGTCAAACGTCTGAGAGGAATTTTCTGAAAAGGAATAATTTTTAAAAAAGGAATAATTTTTTGAAAAGGAATAGTTTTTCAAAAAGGAATAATTTTCAAAATACTGTATAAGATAGTATCTTGTACAGTATTTTTATGCTGTACGTGCAAGTGGCGCAGGCGGCGCCTTATCTGATTCAGACGTGGTGAAGCATCGCGGGAAAAGAGGAAATATGACAGCAGAAAATTATGGAGATTCTTTAAAAGAATATGGTATTACAGTAGTGAACGGGGTAGCAGAGGATAAAAGCATTTGGGTGGTTTCTATTATCGGGGAAATCGAGGGGCACGAGTTGGCTTCGGAAAAAATGAAAACAACAAGTTATGAGCATATGCTGCCAATGCTTACCAGGCTGCAGGAAGAAGAGCAGGTGGAAGGTGTTCTTTTTCTGATTAATACAGTTGGAGGGGACGTGTCGTGCGGACTGGCACTTGCAGAGTTTATTGCATCCCTTACAAAGCCTACGGTTGCGCTGGTAATTGGTGACAGCCATTCAATCGGCGTGCCGCTTTCTGTAGCGCCTGACTATACTGTGATTTCACCAAGCGCCACAGTTATCATCCATCCGGTCCGGATGAACGGTACTGTTCTGGGCGCACCGCAGACATACGAATATTTTCAGTTAATTCAGGACCGCATCACTGGTTTTATTGCAAAACATTCGGGTGTAACACAGGAGCAGCTGAAAAAATGGATGGTGGCACCGGGGATATTAAGCCGTGATCTGGGAACTATTCTGGTGGGCGAGGATGCGGTAAAGGCAGGCCTGTTTCAGGAGACAGGAGGAATCGGGGAAGCGATGGAAGCGCTTCGTCAGCGGATTCGGGATGCCGTTTGCATTTCTCAGAAATAAAGTTTATAATAAGTAAAGATTTATAATAAATAAAGATTTATAATAAAAAGAAACGGTAAAAAAAGACACCGAACAGATGAAAGATATGCGGTAAATCGCTTCGGAATGGAGATTATTATGCCAATTTGGAAAGGAATTATATTGGGAATTATTCAAGGTGCAGCAGAATTTCTTCCGGTCAGCAGTTCTGGCCACCTTATTATTGTCAGAGAAATACTGGGTGTGGATTTGGAGAATGGAGGCGTTTTTTTTGACGTTATGCTGCATCTGGGGACACTGCTTGCTATTTTTGTTGCGTTTTGGAATGACATCAAAAAGCTGTTTAAAGAGGGTGTACATATTTGTATTGATGCGGCAGCCAATCTGTTTACAATGGTGCGAAACTGTTTTTCCAAAGAAAAAAGAAAATACCGCAGGGTAGTGCGCAGCTCATATCGGAAAATGGTGATGCTTTTGATTGTATCGACGATTCCGACTGGTATTATGGGGATTTTACTGTCTGACGTGATCGAGGCGTCAAACAGTATCATTCTGGTGCCGGGAATCTGCCTTTTGGTGACAGCGCTTTTTTTGGTGATTGCAGATTTGGCGGAGCCAGGAAAGAAGCGGCCAAAGGATGTCACGTATACGAATGCAGCTCTGGTCGGCGTCGCACAGGGGCTGGCGACCATGCCCGGTGTGTCGCGTTCCGGAACGACGATTACAGCATGTATTCTATGCGGCTATGATAAAAAGTTTGCGGTTAAATATTCGTTTATTATGTCAATTCCTGCAGTGTTGGGCGCAGCCATACTGGAATTAAAGGATTTTGGCGATCTTACGCTGAGCAATGCGGACATTATATCCTGTGCAATAGCAACTGCGGTTGCTGCCATTGTCGGATATCTGTCTATTTGCTTTATGATGCGCCTGGTTCGCGGGAAAAAATATAAATATTTTGCAATATATTGTGCTGTAGTAGGCGCTGTTGCAATCGGATATTATTTTATTTAGTGCAACGCTGTGCCGGGGGAGCGGCATATTTGAAAAAGGAGAACGTTTGATATGGCTGTGGCGGAAAAGACAGCAGGCAATAAAAAGATAACATCAAAAGGAGCCGGAACGGCAGCAAAAAGAGGAGGCTCTGGACAGACAAAGCGCACATCGTCCGGGACAAAGGCATCCCGGACGAAAAATACTGCCAGTAAAAGCGCTTCGTCCGGGAAAAAACGTACGGTGCAAAAGACTGCTGCTGCCCGTGCAAAATCCGTAGAGGAGTTGAATCAATATAAGGATCGTCAGGCATTTGAATTTGGCATTACAATATTTGCCCTGGGGATACTTTCTGTGATATGGTATCTTTCTTATTTTCAGCTGGCAGGAAATGCAGGTATTGTGCTGGGCGGTTTAACCTTTGGCATTTTTGGCTGGTTCGCATGGATTTTGCCTTTGGCAGTTCTGACCTGCGTTGTGTTTTGCGGGGTAAACAGGGGAGATCGCAGAGTCTTTCGCAGAGTTGGCGGTTTCATCGGGATTGTTTTGTCTCTGTTGGGATTATCGGATTTGATTTTCAGACAACAGATTATTACGGAATATTATACCAGCAATCATGTTATGCACAGGGAATATTTTGAATGCATGTTTTTAACCTGTGAAGACGTCGTCGGACGGGGAAAATGGAACGGAGGTCTTTTGGGACGTGCCGTGGCAAATGTGTTTTCTGTAATGATTGGCAGGGTTGGCGCCTGCATTATTTTATTTGCGCTTCTTTTGCTGTTCCTGTATATATTTTATGGCGTGGAATTTATGGGAATTCTTAGAAAGAGAAATGCATACCGTCAGGAAATGTCAGAGATATACCAGGAGGTTAGCAAAGAGGAGGATTATAAAGAGCCTTCTTATCGTGTTTTTTCTTCTGACCATGCTTCCGCGCATACGGGAAAAAGGGATGTTTTTGTGCCCGAAGCCGGGCGCGGTCCAAAAAGGGGAGAGGGAGTAAGCCTGCAGAAGGTACCGAAGCAGCAAATGTTTGATCTGCAAAAAATCAATCAGCGCCTGGATCAGATGGAGGAATCTGTCGGCTCGATGTCAAGGCAGGAGTCTCCTGTTAGTGCAGGGAAAACACAAAAAACGAAAACACCTGCTGCGTCTGCTGCAGAGGAAACAAAGGCGGAGGATGTCCGTGAATCCAAAAAGCCTGGAAAGCAGTCTGCGGAGGGTGCAGAGAGGCCTGAGAATGCCGATGTTGTCCTGCAGAATGACAGACAGGATACCATGGATGAAATTCCAATTTACCGCAATGAGCTGAACCAAAAGTTTAGAAAGAACAGGGAATCGCTGAAAGAATATCCGGTTGTGGACGCAGAGCATCCAGACCGGGTTGTGGCAGATGGGAAGATGCATGGCATTTCACCGGTGTCCGCAGAAGAAACAACAGAGGTTTTGGAGGCAATTACTGCTGCACCCTCTGCTTTTGATACGTTTCAGCAAACGGCCAGCAAAAAGAGCCCTGTGGAGCATACTAATGGGAAAACACAGGAGAAGAATGTGTTGGAGCCGGCAGATATAGGGCTTGCAGATATGGAGCCGCAGGGAGAAGGCGCTGTGGCAAAGCCGGCCGGAGCGCAGAGTACAGCCGAACCGGCGAAAGCTGCGGGACCAGACAGTACAGCCGCACCGGCGAAAGGCGCAGAACCAGACAGTACAGCTAAACCGGCGAAAGCCGCAGAACCAGACAGTACAGCTAAACCGGCGAAAGCCGCGGCGCCAGAAGCAGTGTCTCAGCCGGATAAACCGTATGAGTTTCCGCCGATCGATTTACTTTCTCTTCCACCGGCAGAGCAGGGAAGCATTAGTGATGAGCAGCTTCGTCTGACAGCATCCAAGCTTCAGGATACGCTGCAGAGTTTTAATGTGAATGTAAAAATGGGGGCGGTTACCTGCGGCCCAACGGTTACGCGGTATGAGCTTTTGCCAGAGCAGGGAGTCAGGGTCAATAAAATAACAAATCTTGCTGATGACCTCAAGCTCAGCCTTGCTGCGTCCAGCATTCGGATAGAAGCGCCGATTCCCGGCAAGGCGGCAGTGGGAATCGAAGTGCCTAATCCGTCTGCAAGTGCGGTCTTTTTTCGCGAGCTTCTGGAGGGAGATATTTTTCAGAAGACAAAATCGCCGCTGACCTTTGCAGTTGGAAAAGATATTGCCGGTAAAATCATTATGGCGGATATTGCCAAAATGCCGCATTTGCTGATTGCCGGTGCGACAGGATCCGGAAAATCGGTCTGCATTAACACGCTGATTATGAGTATTTTATATAAGGCGGATCCGAAAGACGTCAAGTTAATCATGATTGACCCGAAGGTTGTGGAGTTAAGTGTGTACAATGGAATCCCTCATTTGTTCTGTCCGGTTGTGACAGATCCAAAGGAGGCAGCTGCTGCATTGAACTGGGCGGTTCGCGAGATGATGGAACGCTACAATAAATTCAAAGAGCTTGGGGTACGCAATATTGCCGGATACAACGAAAAAATCAATAAAGTAGAGGATGCCGCTGCAGCGGGATATGAAAAGATGCCATATCTGGTTGTCATTGTAGACGAATTTGCAGATTTGATGATGGTTGCGTCAAAGGAAGTGGAGGATGCAGTGTGCCGTTTGGCACAGCTGGCAAGAGCAGCTGGTATTCATCTGGTATTGGCGACGCAGAGGCCTTCTGTCAATGTCATTACCGGTGTGATCAAAGCAAATATTCCTTCGCGAATTGCCTTTTCGGTTTCTTCGGCGATCGATTCCAGAACAATTTTGGATAAGGGAGGAGCAGAGAAACTTCTGGGAAAAGGAGATATGCTGTTTTTCCCATCCGGATATTCGGAACCGGTACGTGTGCAGGGCGCATTAGTTGCCGATAATGAGGTCAGTGACGTAGTCGATTTCCTCTGCAATACAAATGAAACACCTGAGTATAACCATGCGGTAACAGAGGTTGTGGAGCAGGAAAAAGAGGCAGCATTGCCGGAAGAGAAAAAGGCAAAGTCAGAATATGATGATTATTTTGAGGATGCGGGACGTTTTGTGATCGAGTCGGAGCGTGCAGCCGCAGGGCAGCTGCAAAGGCATTTTTCCATTGGCTTTAACCGTGCCGGACGAATTATTGACCAGCTTCATAAGGCAGGTGTGGTTGGACCGGCGGAGGGGACGAAGCCGCGCCGCGTTTTGATGACCATGGAACAATTTGAGGCAATGCTACATGGGGAAAATACAGTTTCGGATGCGGAGATGGAAGCAATGTCAAAAGAGATGGATGAGGCGGTTGTCACCATGGAATAGCTGCGTTATCCGCAAAATATGCTGGAGGTATGCAGGATGAAGGAAGGAAGGCTGCACGGTGTTTTGATAACAAATGCCTTTTTAAGGACAGAAAAATTTTTGGAGCATTATCGCTGGCTGCAGGAGGCGGCTTCCCGGCGAAACATCTCTTTAACACTTTTGGAAAATACAGATTTGCTTTCTGCTACCTGGGATTATTCCGGCTTTCTGGAAAAACAAGGCTGTGATTTTATTCTTTACTGGGACAAGGACATACCGCAGGGCAGACAGCTGGCAAGGTGCTGCAGGGAGAGAGGGATTCCTGTGTTTAATTCCGTGGATGCAGTCGCCGCGTCGGATAATAAGCAGGATACTTACCAAAAAATTTTAGAATGGAATAGCACATGCGGGCCGGAAGAACAGATCAGGCTGATTCCTACGGTAACGGCACCCATGACATATGCCAATGTAGGCTATACAAAGCTGGATTTTGTTGACTGGGTGATTGAACAGCTTTCTCTTCCGCTGATATTAAAAGAGAGTGTCGGCTCTTTTGGAATGCAGGTGTATTTGGCAAAAACCCGTCAGGAGGCGCTTTGGATGACACAGAAACTGGCGGGGAAGCCATTTCTGTATCAGAAGTTTATAGAAGAGAGCTGCGGAAGGGATGTGCGGC
>JAJQGL010000048.1 GCA_021200535.1 Clostridiaceae bacterium
GTTGCTCACAATCAGTACCGGGCGGTTGCCTCCCTGAATGCTTCCGTTCTCGTTGGTTCCCATGTTGCAAAAATAAATCTCACCGCGTCTACACATGTTTCTTCTCCTTTTGACTTTGATTTTCTGTCGTTCGAGCTATCCATCTGGATGGTCTCTGACATTTATTTGTCATATATAAGGTTGGCAACTACAACGAATTGAAGTGCGCCAACTCCTAATCCTCTAAAGGGTCGAAACTGGAAATAGTACGAAAAAAGTTTTCTCTTTCGGTTTCTATGTTCATATTACTACTTGATTTTTTGCCGTGATGGACATGGCATGTCCGTTTGAAAATGAAAAAAGCCGGAGTTATCTACTTAGCCTTATGGCTTAAAATAGATAACTCCGGCTGTCAGTTCCTCGACTGGTTACGGGACTTTTTGCGGTAGTTTCTGTACTATGAATTCACTGCCTTTGCAGCTTCGACCTGAAAAACAACATCTTCCCAGGGGATTTTCTCATAGTTGTTTTTATCATTCTTTTTTTCAAGATAAATTTGGTTCCCCTCAATAATAACATCACAAAATCTTGGAGGAACAGGTCTGTCACTATGAAGATTGCGTATAGGTTTCTTTATCATTCAAATTCCTCCTCAACTTTTTAAGAAATTCTGCATAATGGACTTCGCATTTGGGGTTAAACCTAAGTGAGAAGAGGTCATATTGATAGTCTCATATAAATTTTTCACAGTATTAGCAATTTCTTTCTTTACATATGCTGTGCTACATATGGGGCTGATGTCATTTCTGCTGCAGAGATAAAGCTCGAATGCATCTTGGTAATCGCGGCGATAAATATCAGCTGTTCCATTTTTTGCAAAACTAGTGTATCTGACATTCATTACATAAACTTTCGCACTTGGCTGTTCTGGCAAATAGCAATAATAGCAATCATCAAGAATAAATGCGTTATTATAAAAGTGTGATGTAAATCCGTGGGTCATATATTTCATATCAAACTCGTCGGAATAATCCGGTACTATATCTATGAGCGGATTATCAACTGGGTCACTATTATCGGCGGTCAGGACACTTCTTGCCTGTAAAACCCAATCTATGTCACCTTGAATTGTTTTCTGAGACAGTCGGTCGACGAATTCAATGATGAAAGCTTCGTTTTTGTTCAAATCTGCATCTGAGTACATCAATAGAAAGTCTACTGAAACTTCCAATTGTTCCGCAATGGACACAAGGAAATCAATAGGAGGGTTGGCAGTGCTGTCTTCTTTATTGATGCGTGACAAGTAGCCTTTGCTAACACCGGCTCTTTCTTCCATTTCGCCTATCTTTAGCCCTTTCTTTTTTGCAAGTGCATAAATGTTATCAATGCAACGATTTTTCTCGAACATATACAATTCCTCCTTTTGACTAAAAATTCATCAGATTTGCATAAATTTACCATATGCACAAGCATCATATCATGAATTTACCATAAGGTCAATAGTGAAAATGAAGTTTTCTTCGCGTTCAACAATAAAAAAGGAACGAACCATACATTCAATAGTTCGTTCCTTTTGACGGGACATGTCATGTCCGCTTTTTGGGCAAAAAAATTTTTTATAATTCGACTCCATATTGCGCTAAATATCTTTGCACCTCATGCAGTGGCTCGGGATATTTCACTTGGAGAGCTTCATTTATCCACTGATACTTGGTATTCATGGAATTATGAATAGGACAGCCAAACACTTCCATAAGCTTTGTACTGATAATTGGCGGAAGGTTGAGACCGAAACATATAAGTGCTGCCGTCTCTACAGTTGGGCGCGTTGTTCCTTTTACTGTACGGCTGATGGTTTTAGGGTCTCGACCAATCGCGTCACCCAGGTCTGTATATTTCATGTTACGCCAATTTAGCAACAGTTCCATGCATTGCTCAGGATCATCTGTCATTTTCTTTCGAATTTCGAGTGCCTCTTTTTGTAATTTCATACGCATTGCTACCTGTCGTTGTTGAGGCGCATTCTGGAACCCATTGTGAAATTTGATTTCAAAAGTCACATCGCTTGGCTCGCGGTTTAAAAAGCAGATGGTGTGGTATTCGTCACCAATCTTGCTCATAACTCTCATGTCGAAAACAAGACAGCACTCATCCATATGAGCACGGGCATAATCTGTCAGTTCAAGCGCTCCATTTTCGCTTGGCTGCACATAGAGAGGTGCATTATAGACATAGTGGTTGTCTACAAAAACATAATCACCGGTTTCAGTGAGAGAGTGCAACTCTGGATTGACAAACCGTTCTATCGCTGCATCTTGTGCAGACAAAGAAAAAGTCTGGTTGATTTTGATAGAACCCTTTTTGAAGCCGTGAGGTTTTACATAGTGCCCATCTAAAAACGTGTAGGTGCCGATAGCCTCGTCAAACCCCAATTCTACCAATCTGAGCTTTGCCGCCTGACGAGATACACCGTAGTCAGTTTCCAATGCCGTAATAACGTTTTCCATGACATCAACGGAGTGCTTCGCATTGGCCTCTCGCATAAAGCGGGCGATATATTCCCTTGCCTTAGTCTTAAAGGGTTCAGCAGGCATTTGGATACGCGGAGCCAGTTGATTGGCCTGCTTTTCCATCTTTTCCGTAGCGCTTCTTGCAATGGACGAAGCTGCGCCGCCAACAACCTCGCAGCTGATACATGAGGCATCGGAGTTATATAGCTTTTCAAGCAAGAAGACCTTCCGGTGCAGTATCCAGTGTACACATTCATGAATGATAGTATTGTTGACGGAACCAAGATTGCGAAGTAAATACATTTGGGGGTCGACAACAATTGTTTTCTCGTTTATGTGGATAGGAACTGTCTGACCGAGATTTGCATCATACATCTTCGTATCGGCATCGTTAAAATACATCTGTCCAAATATTGAAGCATCTTCACAAATGCGTTGCGTGTGAATTTCCAACCCAAGGTTATTTGCAAGTGCGAGAGGATCGACACTTATGGGTGGTTCCCCATAGGGTGTTATCTTCAATGCGTCCGGATAGTTGTCCTTCAATAATTGTGTTGCTACATTATCTAACTGTTCATATGGAATGTAAGGTACAAGGGCATCTGACAGAGAGTTGCTGGGGGCATTTTTTCTACTGTATGATTCCACCTTTATGATTTTCCAGTCATCCAATCCGCAGGACAAGTCACCTTCACAATATATTCGAATCCAAGGGTAACATTGGTCGTATTCGTCATAATGATAATCACCTTCCTTGATATTCAGTTCCAGCTCCAGCCCTACTTCAAAAGCGACACGTGTTCCAGGAAGGTCCCTGACATAGACTCGCTGGATTGTCGCATCGAGCATCTCCACAGAACCGATTCGGTGAACGTTCCGTGTATATAGATTCATTGATTCCCAGTTTTCAGATACAAAAAATTCTGCTTCTCGATATAAGCCGTTATAGCATTTATTCTTGACATATTCAGCAAAAGATAGGGCTGCCATTAGATAATCACCTCCTGAACAAAGACTCTGAGTTTATAAAGGAACTGTCAGTTTGTGCCGTTTTGCATAATAGAATAGCGGATTGATAATGTATTGTCAATCTCATTAGAATAATGTTTTGCATTAAGTACGATATTTTCACACATTATGAGGCATTGATAATCTAAAACCAATCATTTTTGCGGAAGAATTTGCTCAAACACTAGTGATATAAGGCAAAAATACACAACGACCTAAATGGAAAAGTGTGCAATTTGCTTAGAAATCACTCACATTTTCATGATTAACGGTTGCTATTTTGTGCATAAAGTGATATGATGAACAAGCGTAACTGAGATAACCTTAGACAATAACAACAAGGGGAATGAAATGGCAATCAGTTATAATAAATTATGGAAGTTATTGATTGATAAGAACATGGGAAGGACTCAAATGGCCAATAAGGCAGGAATTACTGGGAATATTCTTGGAAGATTAAGCCGCAATGAGCCAGTTTCAATGGGAAGCATGGAAAAAATTTGTAAATGTCTCGATTGTAATATTGGCGATGTCATGGAGTTTGTCTGGGAAAACAAAGAAAAATAGCGTGGCACTCATGCGAAAGTTGGAGGTATGGGTATATGGCCAAAATCATGGAAATCATTGCCAAAGAAACCAAAGGTAAAAGTTATCATACGATGAAATACAGTTTGGACAATCCGGATGTTCCGTCATTTGACTATGATGATGATGGAACTAAAGTGATGAAGTGGCAAAGCAGAGCCGAAACAGTAAAATATAAGACAGCTATAGATTTATCTGGTTTGGCCAGGGAACTTCAAGGACAGGCTCCGATATTGACGTATTTTCTTGACGGGTCGCGGCATGTTTATAAGGTGGATGATATCTCGTACAATAAACAGGTTTATCCTGTCTTGGCCGGACAAATTGGGGTTGGGTGTTGCTACAGGAAGAATGGTATTATGAAGCCAGAGCAATTTTATTCTCGGATGGTTATGGCTCTCCCTAATGTATGTAATTTTGACGGTTGGGATGATGATACGTTTTTTGCTGCTACAACAAAAAAGTTAAATACATCATCAGAATTAAAGCGACTTGGCATTTCTTTTGAATGTATTTTGCCATACACGATGCCGAAAGACAAACGGAAAGGAAAAGTTGAAGATAGTGGTGTGGCCCGTATACAAGACTATATGATACAGTCGGAAAAAGAAATGGTGGCTGAATTAGTGAAAAAAGGACGTTTGAATCAAAATAATTATTTGGTGAAAGACGGTTCGCTTGAATATAAGCCAATGAAAACGGGGCGCGAGGATTTAAGACTTCTTCAGAAAATCAAGCATAATTACAGATGGGTAATAGGGGTTTCAAAATCGTTTAATCCTGAAAGCATCTTGGATCATACCGGAAAACCCAATGCTAATTATATTGCAGATTTAGAGTTGTACCATCGAACGCCGGTTGCTCTATATGAGAATTCGGAGTTCTTAGGAGATGTTCAGTTTGCAGTTTGGTACGTCCGGATTCGAGATAAAAAACACACTCGAGCTCCGTTTGATGGGGTTTTGAAGGTCGAGAAAATACTGATGGACGAGGAAATAGAAACTGGTATAGACAGTGAGGAAATTGATTTGATAAGTGCTTCTCTTATTAACGAGAGAACGCCAACGTGCTATGGAACAGATAGTCGTTGGGCGAATCACCTGTATCCGGTTTTCCTTACGGAATCGTATGTTAAGAGTAAGTATATGAGCACAGAAACATTTTTGCACTTGTTTTGATGGAGGGATATATTATGGCAGAAGAAACAATCATAGGAAGAATCCTGGCAACAGAAAAGGCACCCACTACGATAGATAATTTTGCATTTTGGACAAAGCAAGATTTGATTCTTAATCCGTTTGATATTGTTAAAGTTGAACATGTTAACGGCTCATTTTCTTATGGAATGATTGAGGATATCTCTCATATAACGGATGCTTCAAGTTTTTTGACAAACTATATCTCCAGCGATTTTGGGGATGTCGATGTTGAAAGTCCTACGTTAAGGGTAGGAATGAATTATGTGCAAGCAAAGGTTGTATGTAATACCAGGAATATCTATATTCCTCTTCAAAGCAATGCAAAGGTATTTCTTGCGAGTGCTTCTGAAATTGAATATGCTCTGGGGTTGGAGGATATACCCAATCCTCTTGTCTGTGGCTATCTGGAAATGTACGAGGGAACAGGGAAGGATACAAAGGTTACATTACCAGTGCGCCTTAACTCGAAATTTATTATTGGTCCAGAGGGAGCGCACTTAAATATTTCTGGCATCTCTGGATTGGCGGCAAAAACATCATATGCTATGTTCCTTATGAAAGCAATTCAAGATAGGTATCGTCAGATTAATGATGATGAGGATTCGGTAGCGTTTGTTATGTTCAATGTAAAAGGCAAGGATTTGTTAACCATTGATCGTGAAAATGACTATTCTGATGAAAAAGACCCGGCAGCGGCTAAAAAAGAAAATGAAGAGTTTTACAAAATGCTGGGTTTAAGTCCGGAACCATTTCAGAATGTTCATTATTATTATCCATACTCATCTGGCAGATATTGGAATACATATTTAAGCCGGGAAGAGGTGGAAGAGCGAGTTAAGCTAAAACAGGGAAAGAAATTTAAATACATCTATAAATACGATAAGGACAACCTGGATTTGATGTTTTCTAATATAGATGATTCAACGCAGACTATGGACGCGATAATCAGTTATATTATGGCTGGACAAGGAAAGTTTGGAAGCGTTAATGACTGGCAGGAATTCTTGGAGGCTATTAAGGAAAAGTGTAATGCCGGGCAGTCTTCTGACAAGGAAATCCCTATCGCAAGCTGGAGAAAGTTCTATAGAATCGTAAATAAGGCGATAAGTGATAAAACCGCTATATTTGCAAGGGGGATAAACGAAAGTCAAGGAGAAACACGGCTGGGAGATGCACTTAAGTATATCAAACGAAATGAGGTTCACGTAATAGATATTGCAAAGCTGTCGGAAGATAAGCAAGCGTACGTATTTGGTGATGCCGTTCGTACTATATACAATTTACAGCTTGGTGAGTACAACGGTGACGAGAATGTAAATCCGCCATCACGTATTGTAATTTTTATTGATGAGCTTAATAAATATGCCTCTAAAGACTCACCAAAGAATTCGCCAATACTGCGTCAAATCTTGGATGTGGCAGAGAGAGGACGCTCATTAGGTGTTGTGTTATTTGCGGCAGAACAGTTTAGAAGTGCTATCCATGACAGAGTAACAGGAAACTGTTCCACACATGCATATGGACGTACAAATTCAATTGAGGTTACCAAAGCGGATTATAAGAGTGTGCCGTCTGTTTATAAAACGATGATGACCAGGTTAAAGCAAGGCGAATATATTGTGCAGAACCCGATTTTTAGGTCGATGTTGCACATAAAATTCCCTAAGCCAATATATAAGCAAGACAAATAAGGAGATATACATATGGCTACAATTGGGAAAAATATATTAGAAAATTTAACCACAGGAATGTATTCTGATTCTAAGGTAACATATAGAGAATACATTCAAAATGCATGTGACCAGATAGATAAGGCCGTGTCACTTGGAATACTTACGCCTGATAGCGCGGAAGTGGCAATTACTATTGATGAGGATAACCGGAATATCAGTATCGAAGATAATGCCACAGGCGTGAAGAAGGATTTGTTTGAATCTCAACTGGGGGATATTGCAAATTCTGATAAAAAACTTGGTGAGGATAAGGGATTCAGGGGTATTGGACGTTTATGTGGACTTGCTTATTGTGAAACGCTTATTTTTACGACTTCCTTCAAAGGAGAGCCGACAAAATCTATAATGAGATTTGATGCGAAAAAAATGCGCAGGATGATTGCTTCTGCAGAAAAATATACTGTTGATGATATTTGGGCTGAAATTATGAGTACATATTATGAAAAAGAAGATACAGAAGAGCATTATTTTCGTGTAGATATGGAAAAAATCAATGAGGAAAACACGGACTTGTTGGATTCCAAGAAAGTCAGGGAATATTTATGCTTTGTTGCACCGGTACAGTATACGAACAAGTTTACATTGCGAAATCAGATATATAAACATGCAGAACAAGTCGGATACAAGATTGATGAATATCGTATCCGGGTTAATGGTGCTGAACTTTTTAAAGAGTATAGTAAATACCTGTACGAGGGAAGTGGGTCTTCAAAGAGAAATTATGATACCTTATTTGAATTGGAATTTAAAGATTTCTTTGACGAGAGAAACCGGTTGATTGCATGGATGTGGTATGGTCTATGTCGGTTTGAAAAGGCAATCCCTAAATCGTCTAATCCTATGTATGGCTTGCGTTTGCGGCAAGGAAATATCCAAATTGGTGATAATACTGTAGTCGCTGATTTATTTAAGGAGGATCGTGGCAACAGTTATTTTGTTGGGGAAATATTTGCTGTTGATAGTCAGTTAATACCAAATTCACAAAGGAATTATTTTAATGAAAACGAAACTCGTATCTATTTAGAGGATCAGCTTCGGATATATTTTTATGATAAATTACATAAGCTGTACCACGACGCAAGTACCACAAGGAATGATTATAAACGCTTGGAAAAATATAACGAAGCTGTATCAACATTGGCTGAAAAGCAAGAACATGGGTTTGTAGACGAGGCAGAAAAAACACGTTTAACAGATGCCGTAACCGCTGCGGAAAAAGAGAAAAATGAAGCACAAAAGCGTTTGAAAAGGTCGGAATCATCAGGGGACACCGGGGAAAGAACACCGACTCAAAAGGTGCAGGATCGGATAAAGCAAAAATACGAAAGTAAAAATGTCCCCGAGAAGGCGGAAAAGGCAAAGACGAAGGCTCGGGAATTAGAGAGCAAAGAAGGAGAAAAAACAACTTATTTTACGGATAACCTTTCAAAGCTTGACAAAAAGCAAAGAAAGTTAGTCAGCCGGATTATGGCGATTGTAAATAGGGTGGCGCAGGAAGATGTTGCTGCTAAAATACAGTCTGAAATAGAAAGGGAATTTAAGTAGATGAACAGGAAGGTTCTTTTAGTCGAACCAAATTACCGCAACAAGTATCCGCCAATGGGTCTTATGAAGATTGCGACCTATTATAGGCAGCATGAAGATGATGTTCGCTTTTTTAAAGGTGATCTTAAAGACTTACATGCAGAGCTGGTTACAGAAGACTTGTTAAAGAGACTGATGTCTCTTGAGTACGATATAAATTGGCGCAAGTATTATATTGTATTAAGGAATTATATCCGAAAAGGGAAAAAGGATATTCTTGATGGCTATGAAGACATCACTAATGATCCGTTTGTTTTGCAGATAGTAAAGGAGGCTCAAAGGTCTTATATTAGGAAGGAGATATTTGAGAATCCACCATTTGATAAGGTAGGCATCACGACTTTGTTTACCTTTCATTGGGATATTACTATTGACACGATTAATTTTGTCAAACGGTTATGCAAGAAACAGGAAGATGTAATGGTTGGCGGGATTATGTCAACAATTCTTTGCGATGAGGTATATGAAGCTACAGGCATTCACCCGTTTGTTGGCTTATTGAATCATCCAGGAGACATAGATGAAGGCGATACAACAATCATAGATAACCTACCGCTTGATTATTCGATACTTGACGAAATTGATTATAAGTATCCTGCAAGTAATGCATACCATGCTTATATGACTAGAGGCTGTATCAATAAATGCTCATTCTGTGCGGTTCCAACATTAGAGCCTGAGTACTGTGATTACATTGGAATAAAAAACCAGCTTGAGGTGACGAAGGCTCGTTTTGGGGAACAGAAGGATTTGTTATTACTTGATAACAATGTGTTGGCCTCACATTGTTACGAAAGAATAATCGATGAGATTAAGGAATGTGGTTTTGCTAAAGGGGCGAAGTATTTGCCGCCTAATTTATATGCCATAACCATACAAAATCTTAGAGACGGATATAATGATAGAGCGTATATCAGGAAGGCAATTTCTCTTTATAAAGCATTGATGGATAAACTTCCGCCAGAAAAAAAGACAGAATTTTATCTGAAACTGGAAGAAAATAATTGTTTACATCATGAGACGGCCACAAAGGAAGAAATTCTTTCGTTAGATGAATATGTGGCACCGCTTTATGAGCAGTACTTTAAACATAACCGTCCAGTAAAACGCATTGTGGATTTTAATCAAGGTATTGATGCAAGGCTTGTTAATGACCAGAACATGAAGAAGCTTTCGGAAATTAATATAGAACCTCTGCGGATTGCGTTTGACCATTGGGAGCAACGGGATATTTATGAAACGGCTGTTCGAACCGCAGTAAAAAATGGCATAACTAATTTATCAAATTATATGCTATATAATTACATGGATAAGCCAGAACATTTATATTATAGGATGAAACTCAATGTTGATTTGTGTGATGAACTGGGGGCTAATATATATTCTTTCCCAATGAAATATCATCCAATTAGTGATCCGGAATTTTTCAAAAATCGGGATTATATAGGCAAACATTGGAACAGAAAATTTATTCGAGCCATACAGGCAGTATTAAACTCAACGAAAGGAAAAGTTGGCAAAGGAAAATCATTTTTTGAAGAGGCTTTCGGAAAAGATGAGCATCGATTTTGGACTATATTGTGGATGCCGGAGACATTTATTATATACCGTTTTCAGTTTAAAGAGAACCTTGCGAAAGAGTGGGAGAATCTTTTCTGGAATTTGCCTCAAGAGAAGTTAAAAATTGTTCAGGATATTGTTGCGTTAAACCAGTTTAAGACTCTCAACATATCAGAATATCCTACTGATATTGGGGAGGTTCTTCGTTTCTATTGCATTACACGAGAAGAAGCAGAGGCGCAGGCTGCAAAGCATGAACTTGATACCGATAGAATTTAGGTGCTGGATTATTTGCTTGCAAAAAAAGCCTTTCAAAATGTATTTTAGGGATGCTGCACAATTTGACAGAGGCGGCACCCCTATAACTCAATCCTTCTTATACCACTCACACTCAAACCCATCCGCTCTAAGCTGCAGCCCGCGAATCCAGGGCGGTGTTCGTCCCATCTGCTCACAGACGGCTTCCAAAGACATGTTCTTGCTGCATTCGATAATCAACTCGTCATGGACGTGTGCGCAGATGAAGCAGTGCTGGAGTGTTGTCATCGCGTACATTAAGATGTCTCTGCTGATTGCCTGGACGATGTTTTCCACAAATTTTGGACCGTAGCTGTTAATGCGGGTCCATTTTTTATTTGTCCCCACTCCCTCGTAGGTAACGCACTCACCGCCAAACTGGTTCTCACCGATACGTGGTTTGACATAGACGAGGCTCCTGCCAGACGGGAGCAGGATAAACAGCATCCCGCTCTTGTAGGAAAACTCAATGCTGTGTGTTTCCGTGGTTGTGTGGAGCTTCACTGCCTCGGTGACCGCACGGTCAACATCCCACCAGAAGCTTACTATATTGGGATTGGAGTTCCTCCACGCGGTGACAAGTGGCTGGAGTTCTTCTCCCTGTAAGCCCATATCCAAAGCACCCATAGCCTTTAAAGCGCCACAGCTGCCGCCATAGCCGAGTGCCAGCTCAGCGATTTTACCTTTTTGACGCAGGTGACCGTTGATGCCGTGCTTTTCAACCGGCACATGAAACATCTGCGACGCGGAGGCACAGTAGATGTCACCACCGTTTTTAAATACATCCAGACGCCACCTCTCGTTGGTGAGGAAGGAAAGGACACGAGCCTCAATGGAGGAGAAGTCCGCGACAATGAATTTATCGCCGGGACGGGGTACAAAGGCGGTGCGGATGAGCTGGCTTAATGTGTCCGGGACATTTTCATAGAGCAGCTTCATCAATTCATAATCCCCTGATTTTAATACGGAGCGGGCAGCGGCAAGGTCATCCAGATGGTTCTGTGGCAGGTTCTGCAGCTGGACGATACGGCCAGCCCATCTGCCGGAACGGTTGGCACCGTAAAATTGGAACATTCCTCGCTCACGACCATCGGCGCATCTGGAGTCTTTCATCGCGTAGTATTTTGATACGCTGCTCTTGGCGAGTTGCCTGCGGAGCTTAAGCGCATCTGCCACGTGCTCTGGCGCGGTTTCGATAAGGCTGGCGACAGCCTTCTTATCCAGTGAATCGGTCTTGACTCCATTATCTGCCAGCCAGCCTGTCATCTGCTGCACAGAGTTTGGGTTTTCAAGACCGGTCATTTCTTTAAGGTCTGCCATGAGTTCCGCTTTGCATTTCATATCAAACTGGATGGCATTCTCCACCAGATCCATATCCACAGCGATGCCTCTGTCATTTATCTCCTGGTCAATCCGATACTCATCCCACAAAAAGTCTGGAACCGGGAAACGGGACAGCTTGTGCTGGATGGACATCTCGGTCTCAACATCCCTTTTATTATAAGCAATGAATGTCCGCCATTTCTCCGGCGCATGCTCCGGGAGGTTCCTTTCACGGTTCCCGTTTGCCTTGGTGGGTTTACACGGCTTGCAGAAGTAACGGATAAGGTCAGAGCCTTCCTTCATTTTCTGTTTATCAAGACCGAGGACAGCACCAGCGTCCTCCAGTGAGAGCGGAAGCCCCATATAAGCGCACCAGATTTTAGAGCATCTCCACGAGGATGGGTCAAGGTAGCTGCCAACGGTATCCTCGTTGATGCTGTAGGAACGGAAGTATTTCTCATAGTTCCGGTCAAGCCAGATGGAGAGGAACACACGCTCAAAGGAAGCGTTGAAAGCCCATTTGATGATATCCTCGTCTGACAGGGCGGACAGCACTTCATCCGGGATTTTCTCCCCATTTTTGACATCTATCACCTCAACCGGTCCGCCGTTTATGGAGTATCCGAACAGCAGCAGCTCAGCGTCCGGCGACTCCGCATATCGGTAAACTCCGCATTCTTTTAGGTCTACGGAGGAAAACGTCTCAATATCAATTGACATATAATCTATTTTTTCCATGTCTGTCTCCTATAAAAGTACGGCGGCAGAAATACACCCTGCCGCCTCTGATTACTGTTTTTTAATGTTCTGCTTTATATCATTGATGCCGCACTGGATTTCACCCATCTGGTCTATTATCTTCACAAAACTGTTCTTTGAACGCTTGCGGTAGCGCATGGAGTTTCTTATCTCACCCGCTACGTATAGAACCGCGAGGATGATTAATATCGCGAAAAAAACGACTCCCAAAACAGCAAAAAAATATATCAGTGTGTCCATAGTTACCTCATTTCTGATACAGGGCGGCAGAAGGGCTCTGCCGCCGGGTGGTTTACTTAAATGTGAGTATTAAGAGAGAAAATCGTCGTCGTCATCGTCGAGGTCAGCGAAATCATCCTCAGCGCGGGACTTGCTGCCAAGCGGCTCACCATCCCTGCACTTCATCAGGTGGTTAAGTCCACACGCGATGCCCTTGTTTCCATTGGTGTTGAAGGCATAGAAGTTGATGGAAGCGCGGCCATAAACTCCGCTGTACACCTCAGAGCGTTCCATGATGGGATTGCGGTCCGCATCCACGATACCGGGAGCGGTAGAGGAGTTCGCGTTGATGAAGTAGCTGTTCGCGTAGGCATCGTCTCCGGGTCTCTCCTTATCGCCGTCCCTGAGAGGAGTCTTGATTGCGTCAAGAGCCGGGACAAACTTGCTGTTCCCTTTAAGCTTGCTCTCGCCTTCCTCGTAGGCTGCCTTGATTGCCGCCTTTACCTTGTTCACGGTCGCGGTATCATCCTTGGGGATAATCAGGCTGACACTGTACTTCGGAGTGCCGCCGTTGATAGACTTCGGCTCCCAGACATTCGCGTAGGAAAATCTGGTGCGCGGACCGGTTACAACCTTCGTTGGATTCATAAATTTTGACATAGTATTGTCCTCCTGTTAATCTAAGTCTTTAAAATCATTTGCCGCTGTGTTCATGGGCTGGCGCTTGTCAGTATCCGGCACCAGCACCGGCTTGCCCTGTGGCTTTACGATGAAGCCACCAAGGAGCTCCTCAAATTTCTTCTTACCGAGAAGCGAGGTCATTGCTGTAAGACCTAAAAGCTTCTTCTCATAAGGGTCATATCCCGCCGCCTCAACCGTGGAAGCCACAGCTGCCTCATCGGTGTATTTGCGGACGGATCTGCCTTCGACAACCTTAAAGCCGTCATAGCTTACTCCGGAGAGAGCCTGCTGGAGAGCGTACTCCTTGATGTCGTTTCCCCATGAGATGAGTTCGTCAATCTTTGGAAGGATGGCGGCAATCTCGGTCTGCTCCAATGTCGCTGGCATCTCAAAATCGTACTTCGCGAGTTCCAGGTTGTACTCGGCGCGTTTCCTGCAGGCCGCCTTCAGCTTACAAAACTGGCAATGGTCTCCGGCCTTGTAGTCTCCGGCACCGTCGTAGGCCAGTTTTGCTGTGGGTGAGAGGACTTCCTCTGCCCATTTCAGCAGATCTGCCTTGTCCATAGTCGCCGTGCTGATATTTCCCCTGCGCGGCTGGAAGATAGTCATCTTTACCGTCTCGATGTCATAAATCCCATCGTAGGTATCCAGGGCACCAAGAGCGTAGCAGCGCATCTGCGGATTGCCGTCCGCTTCCACGAAAACACCCACACCATATTTAAAATCAATGATGTGAAGCTCCTTGTCAGCGACGATTACCGCGTCTCCCGTACCAAATCCGTGAGGCACCCATCTGGAAAAGTCCAGGTGCTCCTCAATCATCAGCTTCGGGTCAGAGCAGAGTTCCTTCGCGGCTTCCAGCTGCTCCATAACGTAGTCAGCGTACTCCTCAGTGCAGTTATCCATCTCAGCGTCAAAGAAATCTAAGTCCTCGGTCGGGCCCTCCGGATTTAAACCGAGGGCTTTTTTTACCTTGTATTCGCAAAGGGAGTGAGCGTCGGTTCCCTGCTTCGCGTAGGGACTGGCACGCTCCTCGATATCCTCGCAGGCTTTCGCTGAAGGCGGACAGGCAAGCCACCTGTGGGCGGATGAGGCTGATAATAACGCGTGCTTAGGCATCACCAATCACCTCCAGTTCCGCGGCCAGCGCTTCATAGCTCTCAGGCTTGATGTCGCTGAATGTGCCGCCGTCCGCGTACTTCTTTACCAGAGCCTTGACCTGCGGCTTGTACTTACCTTCAGCTGCGTTTGACTTCTCAACCAGGAGAGCGCGGATATCTGATTTGGAACGCTGCGGTTTTGCTTCCGGCTTTGGCTCCGGTTCCGGTGCCTTTTCCTTGACCGGCTTCTTATGCTCTGGTTCAGTGGGAGCGGCTGAGAAGTATTCCTTTAAAGCCTCAGCGGTTTCCACCATCTTGTTCCCTGCCTCAATCATCTCGTCGAGGAGCAGGGAGAGTTCGTTCATCTTTCCCATTATCTGATTGCACCTCCGTTTAAAAGAACATCGCCGCACTGGATGTCGTGCTTGTGGATGCTGACCGTGTACGGCTTCGATGAAGCAAAGCCCTGCGGGTTCTTATGCGGAAGCACGGTGGCAACCAGGAAACACGGGTACTCAGCTTCAATCTTCATATTCTGTTCCGCGTAAGCCCAGGGTTCCTCTTTTGTCTCGCCCAGGCGCTTGCGCCTTACTTTGACGGTCTCTCCCGCCAGTCCGTAGTGCTTAAACATGTCTTGTCCTCCATTTTCACTTTTTGTCTTTTGCCGGAAGAGTCTCCGGCAATCATCGCGTTCCGCATCCGCGGCACCTCTCTTTCCGAACGGCTTTGTGCCTTCCTAATTCCTTAAAGGGACGAGGTGTGAAAAAATACGAAAAAAATTTCGCTTGTTTTCCACAGCGACTTTTTGCCTTCCTGATTTTCAAAAGGGATGAAACACGAAAAAGTACGAAAAAAATTTTCGTACTAAAAGACGGTTCGTCCCTTTAGAGAGGTAGAGGGAGGTTCCCTACTTTAAAGAAAGGGGCGAAAGCCAATGATGGATAAGAGAAAGGGCAGACAGCTTGTTTATATCTGCTCGCGGTATTCCGGCGATGTGACCTTAAACACGGAAAAGGCGAAGAAGTACAGCCGATACGCCGCCGAACGGGGAGTTACCCCAATCGCGCCGCATCTGTTGTTTCCACAATTTATTAAGGAAGAGACAGAACGGGATCTGGCGATGGAGCTTGACCTGTCGCTTCTAAAGAGATGCGACGAGGTGTGGGTGTTTGGTATTGAGAACGGTGTGTCAGCCGGTATGAGCGCGGAGATTATGAGTGCTGGCGACAGTGGGCAGGAAATCCGGTATTTCACGGAGGAGTGTAAGGAGGCGTATGTGTAAATGAGGATTACGATTTTCAGGGCTGACTGCAGCGGAAACGCCGGTAACTGTGTTTACCCCAAAAAGGTGGAAATTGACAGTCCGGACGCGCTTAAAGCGGCAGCGGCACATGACCACGTCTGCGGAGAGTTTAAGAAGAACTACCGCAGCAATGACAACTTTATCCGCTCCGACGCGATTGTGATGGATTTGGATAATGACCATTCTGATAATCCGGACGACTGGATTACGGAAGAAAAGTTAGACGAGCTTATGCCGGACATCTCATACGCGCTGGTACCGAGCCGTCATCATATGAAAGCGAAGGATGGTGCCGCTCCCAGACCGAAGTACCATGTGTATTTTCCTATTAAGGAAACGACAGACAAGGATACCTACGCGGCCATAAAGCGCGGCATCCACAAAGCTTATCCGTTCTTTGACGGGAACGCCTTAGACGCGGCACGATTTGTGTACGGCTCAAGCACGGGAGATGTTATCTGGCATGAAGGCTGGGTAAACATCGATGAGGACATCGAGCTGGAAACGGAAGCCGGGGAAGGAGCGGGCGGCTCGACTACGAGAGGCCCAATCCCTGCCGGAAGCAGGAACAACACGCTCTCGCGTTTTGCCGGGAGAGTCGTCAAAAGGTATGGAGCCACGGAGAAGGCGCACGACATTTTTATGGAAGAAGCGGCTCGGTGTGATCCGCCTCTGGAGGAGTCGGAGCTTGACTCTATCTGGGGTTCAGCAACGCGTTTTTATAAGAAGCTCCAGTCACAGGGCGGCTATGTCGCTCCGGACAAGTACAACGACGACTTCGCGAGACAGTCACTGAAGCCTTCGGATTACTCCGATATCGGGCAGGCGAAGGTGCTCATGCGCGAGTACGGGGATGAACTGGTCTATACAGACGCCACGGAGTATATGCGCTATGACGGTACGCGCTGGGTGGAGTCCAGGCAGCTCGCGGTCGGAGCCTGCGAGGAGTTCTTGGATTTACAGCTGCAGGACGCTCTGGATGTCCTTGGCGCGGCAAAGGAGGCTCTCATAAACAGCGGTGTAGCGGAAAAGGTTGTCACCTCCGGCGGCAAGGCGCTTGAAAAGGCGGTGGACGGTGATGAGCAGTTAAAGCTCCTGACAGCGTATCTGGCAGCAAGGCAGTATATGGCTTTTGTCATGAAGCGAAGGGATATGAAATACATCACATCCGCGCTGCAGGCAGGGAAGCCGATGGTATTAAAGGACATCAAGGATTTTGACAGTCAGCCATTTCTCTTAAACACACCGACAGCTACCTACGACATGACGGTTGGTCTGGACGGGGCGAGGGAGCATTCGGCGGAGGATTTTATCACGAAGTCAACCTCAGTCTCCATCAGTGATGAGGGAAAGAATTTGTGGCTGGACTCCATCAATGGATTTTTCTGCGGTGACGCTGACCTGATTGATTATGTACAGAAGATTGTAGGCTTGGCGGCCATCGGAAAGGTCTATGTGGAAGCCCTTATCATTTCATACGGCGAGGGAAGCAACGGCAAGTCCACGTTCTGGAACACAATCTCCAGAGTGCTTGGAAGCTATAGTGGCAGCCTGTCGGCGGATGCCCTGACCGTGGGCTGCAGGAGGAACGTAAAACCGGAGATGGCGGAGCTTAAGGGAAAGCGCCTCGTCATTGCCGCTGAGCTTGAGGAAGGGATGCGCCTCAACACGGCGACAGTGAAGCAGCTGTGCGCCACGGATGAGATTGGCGCGGAGAAGAAATATAAGGACCCGTTTAAGTATATCCCGACGCACACGCTGGTGCTGTACACCAACCATCTTCCGAAGGTGGGCGCAAGCGATGAGGGAACCTGGCGGAGGCTTATCGTCATTCCATTCAACGCGAAGATTAAGGGGAAGAAGGACATCAAGAACTACGCCGACTTCCTTGTGGAGAATGCTGGTGGCGCTGTTCTTTCGTGGATTATCGAAGGGGCAAAGAAGGCTATTGATGAGGACTTCCATATAAAGCCACCCAAGTGCGTTCAGGATGCCATTGACCGTTATCACGAGAGTAACGACTGGCTTTCTCTGTTTTTGGATGAGTGCTGTGAGATTGATTCGTCATACACACAGAAGTCTGGTGAGTTCTATTTGGAGTACCGCAACTACTGTCAGAGGACAGGCGAGTATACCAGAAGCACCACGGATTTTTACGCTGCGATTGAGACGGCGGGGTTCGTCAAGAGAAAGAGCCGTACGGGCGCAATGATTCATGGACTTCGTTTGAAGTCGGATTTTTTGGATGATTAAGCATTTGGGGTGTGATAGTCGTGATGGTCAGAAATCAGAAATAGCTCTGAAATTTTTAGAAAAAGTCTTTGATTATGAGCTTCACGACTTTCACAAAACCCCAAATGTGACGGTCATGACGGTCATCTAGTAATACCCCTTTAGGGCAAAAATTTTGGTTTTTCTTTATAAGAAGAAGTTTCCGAACGACCGTCATGACCGTCACACAAGCAGAAAGGAGCAAGTATGAATTTCTATAATTTCATGATGAAAAATTACCTCAGCACGGATATGCCTGGTGGAGATTTGGCAAAGGACATGTGGGAGGACAAAGAAAAATTTCCAAGAAATGGTGTTGGAAAATACGTGGCTTGGCACAAGCTGATCCGTTCTTACTTGGTGGAGAACGAGGCCTGCGATAGCTGTCTGGAGGTTTTTGAGAAATGTTGGGAGGAGTATGAGTTAAATGAGAGAAAAAGACGTGGAATGCCGACTTGTATCAGAAGTTAAGAAGCGCGGCGGGATATGCCCGAAGTGGGTGTCACCCGGATTTGATGGGGTGCCGGACCGTATCGCGCTTCTGCCGGATGGGAGAATTGGTTTTGTGGAGGTTAAGGCGAAGGGGAAGCGTCCCCGCCCACTCCAGACGGCAAGGCTGGAACTTTTGAGACGGCTGAGATTTAAGGTGTATGTCCTTGATGACATCAGCCAGATTGGAGGGATACTGGATGATTTATAAGCCACACGCGTATCAGCAGTACGCGATAGATTTTATTTTAGAACATCCCATCGCCGCTATTTTTTATGACATGGGCATGGGTAAGACAAGCCTGACGCTTATGGCGATTCAGATTTTGATGTATGAGGAGTTTGAGATAAGCAAGGTGCTGATTATCGCTCCCTTAAGGGTAGCAAAGAACACATGGCCTGCGGAGATTGAAAAGTGGGACCAGCTAAAAGGCATGAGGTATTCCGTGGTGACCGGCTCTCCGACGCAGAGGAGAAAAGCCCTGCGAACGGAAGCGGACATCTATATCATCAACCGGGAAAATGTGACCTGGCTGGTGGATGAAAGCGGCGAGCCGTTTGACTTTGACATGGTTATTGTGGATGAGCTGAGTTCCTTTAAGTCCTGGCAGTCAAAGCGATTCCGGTCACTTATGAAGGTGCGTCCGAGGGTAAAGCGCTTCGTGGGGCTGACAGGCACACCGAGCAGCAACGGACTCATGGACTTGTTCGCGGAGTTTAAGCTGCTTGATATGGGAGAACGGCTCGGCAGGTTTATCAGCTATTACCGGTTGGATTATTTTAAGCCGGACAGGATGAACGGTCCGATTGTTTACAGCTACGCGCCTCTGCCGGATGCTGAGAAGCGAATCTATAACAAAATCTCTGACATCACGATTTCCATGAAAGCCTGCGATTACTTAGACATGCCGGAGCTTATCAGTACGGAATACCCGGTCTATCTGGATGAGAAGGAACGTGGGCTGTATGAGAAGATGAAAAGCGACCTGATTTTAAACGGCACAGAAATATCTGGCGAGATTACGGCGGCAAATGCTGCGGCTCTGTCCGGGAAGCTGTCACAGATGGCAAACGGTGCTGTTTATTCTGACGGCGGTGAGGTGACTCGCATCCATGACCGTAAGCTTGACGCTTTGGAGG
Organism: Clostridiaceae bacterium; assembly: GCA_021200535.1. GTDB lineage: Bacteria > Bacillota > Clostridia > Lachnospirales > Lachnospiraceae > Butyribacter. Next base: position 19,741 of record JAJQGL010000048.1, read on the forward strand.
ATATCATCGAAGCCCAAGTAGGCAAGCCACTCATGGTGGCATATTGGTTCAAGCACGATTATCAGAGAATCACCGAGCGGCTGGATAAAATCGGAGTCGAGTACAGGAAGCTTGATTCTGATGAAAGCATCCGCCAGTGGAACGCCGGGAAGCTCCCTGTGGCACTGATTCACCCAGCGTCCGCCGGTCATGGGTTAAACCTGCAGGATGGCGGCTCCACGATGGTGTGGTTTGGAATCACATGGTCACTTGAGCTTTACCAGCAGGCTATAGCACGAATTTACAGACAGGGGCAAACTTCAAAGACCGTGGTTATCCAACACATCGTGACGAAGGACACGATTGATGAGAGGATTTTAAAAGCCTTAGAGAAAAAGGATAATTCACAGGCCGCTTTGATTGATGCTGTAAAAGCAACCTTATGAGGAGGCACTTATGGAACTGTATCTTGACCGTGAGGGACTTGACCGGCTCTGTCAGGCGATAATTGTACAGGCGGCAAAGGACTATCGTACCGCGCTGCGTAGTTTGAAGAAAAACCCAAATTCCGGAGGCGCGAAAAGTACTATCCGTGAAATAGAGAGATTCTTCCGGTCACAGTATTACGAATCGCTGACCGATGTGGATGGTGAGTATCTGGTAAGGAAACTCAGAGAGGAGGCGCGTTAAAATGACGGCAAAGGAATATTTATCTCAGGCACATCGCCTGGACGAGAGGATTAACAGCAAAATCCGGCAGCTGGATGAGCTGAACGCATTGGCTACAAAATGTACGCCTACCATGACCGGAATGCCAAGGAGCGGTGGAGGCTCTACTTCCAGGATGGAGGATATCATTGTGAAAATCATCACGCTGGAGGATGAAATCAACCAGAGCATTGACAGTCTTGTGGATTTAAAGGCTGAAATGACGAGGGCAATTGAAGCGGTGACTGATCCGGATGAACAGTTGGTTTTACAGTACAGATATTTTGATGATTGCAGCTGGGAGGAGATTGGAGCGCGGCTTAGTGTCTCCAACCGTACTGTCCATCGGATTCACGGCTCGGCACTTCAAAATTTTGTCGTGCCTACCTAAAGTTGGCACACTTTGCCGTAGATTGGCACAGGGTTTTGGTGTAATATGGTAGCATGAGAAAAATGTAAAACGGACGAAGCTCTTGTGGGAGAAATCCCGCGAGGGCTTTTTTCGTGGAGTGAAATTCATCTTGCGGCCTTCGCGGAGGCGCAGCCGTGACAGGCGGCAGATAGATGGAGGTGGAGTCATTGCCAAGAAAACCAAAACATCCTTGTTCCCATCCGGGTTGTCCGGAGCTCGTGGAATATGGGGAGCGTTACTGTGAGAAGCACTTAAAGGAAGAAAATAAACGCTACGAGAAGTACGACCGGGACCCGGCTGTACGCCGTAGATATGGACGAGCGTGGAAGCGTATCCGTGACAGCTATGCCGCTGCACACCCTTTGTGTGAGCTCTGCCTTGAGAAAGGGATCTATACAAAGACCGAGGAGATACACCACAAGCTGCCGCTCTCTGAGGGAGGAACGCACGACCGCTCCAACCTCATAGCCTTGTGCAAGCCGTGCCATGCGCGGATTCATGCGGAGCGCGGCGACAGGTGGCACAACAATAAAGCAGTCCGCGATTGAATTTTGCAGACTGCTTTGCTGTCATTTTTTGAAAATATCAGAGTGTGTACCGGTATCAACAAGTGTGAGTGTCAGGATGTCGTTTTCTATCAGATAGACCAACAACCAGTCCGGTTTAA
>JAJQGL010000107.1 GCA_021200535.1 Clostridiaceae bacterium
TGATGACGCTGCCGGGGATTGGAGAAGCAAAAGCAGAGCTGATTATTAATTACCGGACAGAAAACGGACTGTTTGAAAAAACAGAAGATATTATGAAAATATCTGGAATTAAAGAAGGGGTTTATAACAAAATCAAAGATCTGATTACTGTGTAGTTATGGCTGAGTCCGCACCGTCAGGCATGCCAGCCTGCTGCACAGCAGAAAATGAATGACTGAAAAACGGACAAATATAGGGGGATATTTTAATGGCCAGAAAAGTATTGGTAGTGGATGACGAAAAATTAATCGTAAAGGGAATCCGGTTTAGTCTGGAGCAGGACGGAATGCAGGTTGATTGTGCATACGACGGGCAGGAGGCTTTAGACCTTGCAGGGGAAAACCATTACGATGTTATTCTGCTTGATGTGATGCTGCCGAAATTTACTGGTTTTGAGGTATGCCAGCAGATTCGGGAATACTCGGATGTACCGATTATCATGCTTACCGCAAAGGGCGATGATATGGATAAAATCCTCGGATTGGACTACGGTGCGGATGACTATATCACAAAGCCGTTTAATATTCTTGAAGTCAAGGCACGCATTAAGGCAATTATGCGGCGCAGTGAACCAAAAACGCCAAAGGAACCGGAAAAAAATGAATTATCCTTCGGCGATCTCCGCATTGACTTGGACAGCCGGCGGGGCTATATTGCTGACAGGGAAGTAAATCTGACAGCGAAAGAATTTGACCTTCTGGAGCTTCTGATGACACATTCCAATAAGGTATACAGCAGGGAAGAACTGCTGAATATGGTTTGGGGATACGATTACCCCGGAGATGTCAGAACGGTGGATGTACATATACGCCGTCTCCGTGAAAAGATTGAGACTACGCCAAGCGATCCGGATTATATCCATACCAAGTGGGGGGTAGGGTACTACTTTCAAAAATAACTGACTGCATCCTGCTGTTTATTTCACTGATGTGCGGAGGGGTAAATTGAAAGAGAAATGGAAAAGTATATGGTACAGTCTGCGCAGCATGCGTGTACAGGTTTTTGCCGTTGTATTCCTCGTAGGGATGCTTCCTGTTATTTTATTTTCCAATATTATAATCAAGGCGTATAATTCACAGATTATTTCGCAAAGAACCGACGAATTAAAAGCGTACGGCAACGTCATTTCCAATCTTGTTCTGTCGTCAGGCTATCTTTCAGGGCAGGAATCCGATGCAGTTGACTGGGAGGCTGAAGAGGTTGCTAATGTCTATCAGGGCAGGGTTTTGATTGTCGATTCGAACTTAAAAGTCATAAAGGATACCTATGGCCTGGATGAGGGGAAAACGGTAATCTCCACAGAAGTCATCAAAAGTTTTTATGCGCCGGAAACGGAATATGTCAATCAGGTTGGAGACTATACACAATTAACCGTTTCTATCCTCAACGCAGAAACCGGCGAAGCAGAGGGAGCCGTTTTGATCAGCTTTTCACGAAAAAGCCTGAATCTTCTCGTCGAATCCATAAATTACCGGCTGATTCTGATTATACTTGCCGTTGCAATTTTTATATTAATTTTTGCATACCTGTATTCTAATTTTTTATCCAGACCGTTAAAGCAGCTTAGAAATACCATAGATACGGTATCAACCGGAGATCCGGATCTGGCGCTGAGCCTGAAAACCTATTCTGAGGTCGCGTCAATCAGCGACTCCTTTAATAAAATGCTAAGCTTTATTCAGGAACAGGACACCGCGCGAAAGGATTTCGTATCCAATGTCTCCCATGAGCTGAAAACGCCATTGACCTCTATGAAGGTGCTTTCTGATTCCCTGCTTTCCCAGGAAGGAGTACCGGAGGAGCTATACCGGGAATTTATGGGGGATATCAACAACGAAATTGAACGTATGACACAGATTATTAATGATCTTTTATCCATGGTCAAGCTAGAAAAAAATCAGGCGAAAATGGTGATTACCAGCTGCAGTGTAAATGATCTGATTGAGCAGCTGTTAAAGAGGCTCCGCCCGATTGCTGCCGAGCGCAATATTGAATTAATCTATGAGAGCTTTCGCCCAGTCATTGCCGACATTGATGAAGTTAAGATTTCGATTGCGCTGAACAATCTGATTATCAACGCGGTCAAATACAATTATGATGATGGCTGGGTACGCGTAACATTGAATGCGGATCACAAATTTTTCTATGTCAAGATACAGGATTCGGGTGTTGGGATTCCAGAAGAATTACAGGACAAGGTATTTGAACGTTTTTACCGTGTTGACAAGGCGCGCTCCCGTGAGACTGGCGGAACCGGTCTTGGTCTCGCGCTGACAAGAAGCGCTGTTTTGCTGCACCGGGGGTCGATCAAACTACATAGCAAAGAAAAAGAAGGGACAACGTTTACCGTCCGTGTGCCGTTAAATTATATTTCGCCGGAAAATTAAACCGCAGCCTGTGCAGGGCAATATCAAAACATACTGGAGGGAAGTAAAACAGATGATTTCGAAAACAGAGCCAGATCACCCAATTTTCCATCAAAAATTATTTCGTCTGACCGGCGTATTCTGTATTCTTTTTTTTCTATGCTTCTCTGTTTCCGGATGTGAAAAAGAAAGTGAAAAAGATTATGACGGCTATTATATTTTTTGCCTTGACACCAACGAAACAAAGGTTGGTCAGGAAAAATATACGCCGGAATACCAGTCAGGCGAAAATCTGATTGATGAGCTGATTGCCTGTATGCAGGATGAGCCGCAGGATATTTCACTAAAAAAAGCGATTCCGGATAATGTAAAAATTGATGAATATACCGTTAATTCAACAGGTGATTTGAGCCTGTATTTCAGTGCATCCTACAGCAATTTTACCGGAGTCTCAGAAATTTTGCGCCGTGCGGCGATTGTAAAAACACTCTGCCAGATACCAGACGTCTCGAGCGTGGAGTTTTATGTTGCCGGCCAGCCGCTGACAGATAATAATCTGAATGCAATCGGATTTATGACGGCGGACAGTTTTCTGGATATAACCGGAGAAAATGCATATACCCAGACAACCACTCTGGCCTTGTATTTTGCCGACGAAAACGGCACATCGCTTGTCCAGCTTCCTGTTGAAACCACCTATGATGCCAGTATACCGCTGGAACAGCTGGTTATGGAACAGCTGGCAGCCGGAATCGGGCAGATTAAGGGGACAAATACAGAAAAACTGCAGGATACCATTCCTTCCGGCACAAAGATAAATACGATATCCGTGAAAGAAAAAATCTGCTATCTGGATTTGTCGTCTGAGTTTTTGGACAAACGCGACGGAATTACCGGTGAAGTAGCAATTTATTCTGTTGTCAATTCACTGACAGCATTGCCTGCTATCAATAAAGTACAATTTAGTATTGATGGTGAAAAGGTGCTTCTCTATGACGATACCATCAATTTAGGAGAGGTTTTTGAATGTAACTATGATCTGATTACCAATGAATAATAAAACCAGGGGGGTGGTAAATACGTTTAAAAGGCCAATGTTATGGGTCTTTGCTTTGCTGTTTATTTTCTTTCTGTCCATGCGTTTCTTTTCCGGTACAGCTTCGGAAAAAAGCCACTATATTCTGGATGATTCTCTCTTCGGCAATACAGCAAAACAGGTCACATTAAACGGCAAATTAAAGCGTGTCGAAGAAAAAACAAATGCAAGCTATCTTTATCTAAAAGAGATATCATTAACGCTTTCCTCCCAAGAGGAAACGGTTCACTTTTCTGATTTTCTGGTTATCGCAGAGAAAACACAAAGCGATTCTTTACTGCCCGGCAGCTTTCTTGCCGTATCCGGTTCGCTGTGCGAATTTTCAGTTCCCACAAATCCGGGGCAATTCAATGAAAAAAGCTTCTACCGCCAAAAGAATATTTTTTATAAAGTATATGCTGATCAAATCGTGGTAACATCTGCAAATATCGGTCTGTTTTCCTCTGCACTGCTGACTGTACAGCGCTCCCTCGAGCATGTCTATAAAAGCTGCCTTTCGGAGCAGGACGCAGGGATTATCCTTGCCATGCTGCTTGGAAACAAATCTTTTTTGGACGGAGAGCTAAAGGATCTGTATACAGTAAATGGAATCGGTCATATCCTGGCGGTCAGCGGATTGCATGTGTCAATTTTATGTGCAATTCTTATGTGGCTTTTGAACTTGTTTCCATTGCCGAAGCCGGTTCCATTTGTATTAACGGCGTTTTTTCTCTTTTTCTATGGAAGCCTGACCGGTTTTAGTGTCTCTGCCAGCCGTGCAGTGATCATGATGCTTATGCTGCTTTTTGCCAGAGAAATCGGAAGAAGCTATGATGGCATTAGTGCAATGTCATTTAGCGCAGTGATTACCTTACTTCAAAATCCAGAGGCTATTCTGTCCGGCAGCTTTTTGCTTTCTTATGGAGCTGTCGCCGGCATCTTTATCATTACTCCGGCTCTGAAAATCTTTTTTTGCGGAACACAAGTTAAACAGAATCAAAAAAGCCGCCTGTATACGCGCCGTAAAAAAGAATATCAGGCAAACTACGGAAAATATGCGCCAAAGCTCCTTTTTCAAAACGCGATGCAAAAACTCCTGTCCATGCTTCTTGCAAGCCTTGGAATCAATTTGATGACTTTACCGGTTCTTTTGTATTTTTATTATGAAATCCCGCTGTACAGTATTTTGCTGAATCTGTTTATCCTTCCACTGGCAGGCGTGCTGATGGTATTTGCCCTGGCAGGCGGCGCCATTGGCCTGTTTTGCATTCCTGCGGGAGCGCTATTGCTTTCGCCGGTCCATTGGATTTTATGCTTTTATGAGAAACTGTGCAGTTTCTTTTTAACGCTGCCCGGTTCCATTCAGGTTTTTGGCTGCCCTGCGTTATGGAAAATTCTGATATTTTATCTAATCATTCTCTTTTTGTCTGTTTATCTTAGCCATGCCGGCAAATACCAGGCCAGAATAGAACCTGTTTTCAAGATTTTTGCTTCCGTCTGTGTGATAGCTGTTGCCGGAATGCTGTTATACCGCCCAGCAGTGCAGGGCCTTCAGGTCATTCTGCTGGATGTCGGTCAGGGGGATGGCATCCTAATCCGGACAGAAGGAGGATTAAATATTCTGGTGGATGGCGGGAGCAGCGACACTAGTGAAGTGGGAAAATACAGAATCCTTCCCTGTCTTAAATATTATGGTATCCGGCAAATTGATTATATGCTCATGACCCATGAGGATGAGGACCATATTTCGGGCCAGCTGGAATTGATGAGTGCTGTAAAGACAAGCGGTGTCTCGGTTCAATGCCTTTTGATGCCGGAGCCGGCCAAAGAAGCCACGGGGGACAATTATGTTTTAATGCAGCAGACAGCGCAGAAAGCCGGCATCCCAGTCCGATATATCACCGCCGGAGATAAACTGCAAAACGGCATGCTCCAGCTGTCCTTCCTGCATCCGGAACAAGGCTTTGCAGCAGATTCCGCAAATGCCTATTCTGTCACGGCAAGCCTTACTTATGGAGAGATCTCCATGCTTTTTACGGGAGACCTGGAGAAAAACGGAGAAGATGCGCTGCTGGAGCTGCTGCAGTCGCAAAAAACGGCCATTCCCGACCGATATACGTTTTTAAAGGTAGCGCATCACGGCTCAAAAAATTCTACCAGTGAAGAATTGTTATCCTATATACGCCCTGCTGTCGCCGGCATTTCCTGCGCAAAAAACAACCGGTACGGACATCCGCACAGGGAATTGCTAGAGCGCTTGTCAAACGCCGGCTCAAAAATTGTGCAAACCTGCGACAGCGGCGCTATTTTTCTGGAAACAGAGGGAAAGACACTTAAGGTCCGCTCCCTAAAGGAGACACTATACTAATACAAACCGCTTCATGATCGTTATCTACACACGCTTTACGTGGCAGTCTTTATTACACATTATGCATACGCATTATGATAGAAACACATGACAAACATAACACTTTATGCTACAATGATAAACGGACTGAATAAGCATTATTTTTGTGCCGTTTTACAGGCAGAATGGAGGCAATCATGGACTATAAGAAAGCAGGCGTTGACATCAAAGCAGGATACAGGGCAGTTGAGCTGATGAAAAAGCATATTGCCAGTACCATGCGGGATGAAGTTCTGACTGATATCGGAGGTTTTTCCGGTGCATTTTCAATGGATGCATTTAAAAATATGGAGCAGCCGACATTAGTTTCCGGAACAGATGGTGTCGGAACGAAGCTTAAAATTGCATTTGAGCTGGACAAGCATGACAGCATTGGAATCGACTGTGTGGCGATGTGTGTAAACGACATAGCCTGTGCGGGCGGTGAACCATTATTTTTTCTGGATTACATAGCATGTGGTAAAAATGAACCGGAAAAGATTGCTTCTATTGTCAGCGGTGTTGCAGAGGGCTGCCGTCAGTCAAACGCTGCGCTGATTGGCGGGGAGACAGCAGAAATGCCGGGATTTTATCCGGCAGAGGAATATGACCTTGCAGGATTTGCCGTGGGAATTGTTGACCGGAAACAGATGATTACCGGAAAAGAAATCAAAAAGGGCGATGTTTTGGTCGGCATTGCATCCTCCGGTATTCACAGCAACGGTTATTCTCTGGTTCGAAGTGTTTTTGACATCAAAAGGGAAGCGCTGGAACGCAGCTATGAATCGCTCGGCGGCAAGACGCTTGGTGAAACACTGCTGACGCCGACTGTGATCTATGTAAAAGCACTGCGCACGATAAGAGAGGGCGGTGTGACAATCAAGGGCTGCAGCCATATTACCGGCGGCGGATTTTATGAAAATATTCCGCGGATGCTGCCGGAGGGCGTACATGCACAGATTCAGGCAGACAGCTATGAAGTACCTGCCATTTTCAACATGCTGCAGATGGACGGCGATATTGCAAGGGATATGATGTACAACACCTACAATATGGGAATTGGCATGATGCTGGCAGTTGATGCTGCAGATGCCGATCAAACAGTAGAGCTCATTGAAAAATCCGGACAAAAGGGCTATATTGTAGGGGAGATTATTGACGGGGAAAAGGGCGTAACGCTAGTTTAAAAAGCTTAGAAATGGAGGCTTATCATGCAGAAAATAGCAGTGTGTGTATCTGGAAGCGGAACAAATCTTCAGGCAATTATAGACGGCGTGAAAAACGGTAAGATCAGACAGACAGAAATTGCCCTGGTAGTCAGCAATAAAAAAGAGGCCTATGCGCTGGAACGTGCCAAAAAAGCAGGCATTGATGCAGAATGCATCAGCCCGAAGGATTTCCCGGACAGGGAAGCTTTCGGCAGGGCAATGCTTGACCGGTTCGAACAGTATGATATTGATCTTGTGGTTTTGGCGGGATATCTGGTAATCATTCCTGAAATACTGATCCGTCAGTATAAAAACAGGATAATTAACATCCACCCATCCCTGATTCCGGCACATTGCGGCATGGGATATTATGGTTTAAAGGTTCATGAAAGTGTGCTTGCCATGGGAAATAAGGTAACCGGGGCAACCGTTCACTTTGTAGATGAGCAGGCAGATCATGGACCGATTCTTTTACAAAAAGCGGTCATGGTGCAGGAAGGCGATACACCGGAAATATTGCAAAAAAGAGTAATGGAACAGGCGGAATGGGAAATTTTACCGCGTGCCATCGACCTGATTGGACAGGGGAGCGTAAGCATTGTAAACGGTATTGCCCATGTGAAACTATAAAATCCCAAATGAATGAAATCAAAAATGGAGGGTACTTATGAAAGTATTTATCGTTGGAAGCGGCGGACGTGAACATGCGATTGCAGCAAGCGTTGCCAAGAGCAGGAAAGTAGATCAGATATACTGTGCACCGGGAAATGGCGGCATTGCTGAAATTGCAGAATGTGTCAGCATCGGTGCAATGGAATTTGAAAAACTGGCAGATTTTGCAGAGGAAAAAGAGATCGACCTCACAATTATCGGTATGGATGACCCGCTGGTGGGCGGCATAGTAGATGTCTTCGAAGAGAGAGGACTGCGCGTATTTGGCCCGCGGAAAAATGCAGCGATCATTGAAGGTTCCAAAAGCTTCTCGAAAGATCTGATGAAAAAGTATGGCATTCCAACCTGCCACTATGAAACATTTCATTCTCCGGAAGAAGCGCTTCTCTATCTGGAGACAGCTTCTTTTCCGATTGTGTTAAAAGCAGATGGGCTTGCACTTGGCAAAGGCGTTTTGATCTGCAATACACCGGAGGAAGCAGAGGAAGGCATTGCAACGCTGATGCTTGACAAGCAATTCGGCGATGCCGGAGACACTGTTGTAATTGAGGATTTTATGACCGGAAGGGAAGTTTCGGTGTTGTGTTACTGTGACGGAACACACATTAAGCCGATGACAAGTGCGCAGGATCACAAGCGCGCAAAAGACGGTGACCGGGGACTTAATACCGGGGGGATGGGAACATTTTCTCCAAGCCCGTTTTATACACCGGAAATTCAGAAATTCTGTGAAACAAAGATTTATCAGCCAACCATGGATGCCATGAAAGCAGAGGGAAGAGACTTCGTCGGTATTCTCTTTGTCGGTTTGATGCTGACGCCGGAGGGACCGAAGGTGTTAGAGTACAACGCCCGCTTTGGCGATCCGGAAGCACAGGTTGTTCTTCCTCGCATGAAAAATGATATTATTGATGTGATGGAGGCGTGCATTGACGGAAAATTAAATCAGGTTGACCTGCAGTTTGAGGATAATGCTGCTGTCTGTGTTGTACTTGCTTCGGATGGCTATCCGGAAAAATACGAAAAGGGAAAGCGGATTACCGGATTGGAAAAGTTTAAGGATAAAGAGGGATATTATGTATTCCATGCGGGCACAAAGGCAACGGACGAGGGAATTGTGACAAACGGCGGACGTGTCCTCGGTGTGACAGCCAAGGGAGCTGATTTAAAAGAGGCGAGAGCCAACGCTTATCAGGCGGTTCAATGGGTATCCTTTGAAAATAAATATATGAGAAATGATATCGGCAAAGCTATCGATGAGGCGTAAATCGTATGGTGGAAGCCGCAAAATAAAATAAGAAATGAGGTAGAAAAATGTATTCATTTGCAGAAGTAGAAAAGTTTGACCCGGAAGTGGCAAAAGCGATTGCAGACGAGACAGGGAGACAGCGTGATAATATTGAGCTGATTGCCTCCGAAAACCTCGTCAGCAAAGCTGTAATGGCGGCAATGGGAAGCACGCTTACCAACAAATATGCAGAGGGGTATCCGGCAAAGAGATATTATGGCGGATGCGAATATGTGGATGTGGTAGAAAATCTGGCAAGGGACCGGGCAATGGAGCTGTTTGGATGCACTTACGCGAATGTACAGCCGCACTCCGGCGCACAGGCAAATATGACTGTATTTTTTGCATTGATGAACCCGGGAGATACATTTATGGGAATGAATCTTGACCACGGCGGCCATTTAACGCATGGAAGCCCGGTCAATATTTCGGGAAAATATTTTAACTGTGTTCCCTACGGCGTAAACGATGAAGGCTTTATCGACTACGATCAGGTTGCACAAATTGCAAAGGAATGTAAGCCAAAAGTCATTGTCGCAGGTGCAAGCGCTTATGCCAGAAAAATTGATTTTAAACGCTTCCGTGAAATTGCTGACAGTGTCGGGGCATATCTGATGGTTGATATGGCGCACATAGCAGGCTTAGTGGCAGCTGGATACCATGAAAGCCCAATTCCGTATGCCCATGTAACGACGACAACAACACACAAGACACTGCGTGGCCCGCGCGGCGGAATGATTCTTTCCAGTGAGGAATTTGCAAAAGAAGTTAATTTTAACAAGGCGCTGTTCCCTGGAATCCAGGGCGGTCCGCTGATGCATGTAATCGCAGCAAAAGCAGTCTGCTTTAAGGAAGCGCTTGCTCCGGAATTTAAAGAATACGGGAAAAATATTATTGACAATGCACAGGCACTGTGCAAAGGGCTGCAAAACCGCGGGGTTAAGATTGTATCTGACGGCACGGACAACCATCTGATGCTCGTTGACCTGGCAGCGAAGGGACTGACCGGAAAAGAAGTAGAAAAGTGGCTTGATGCAGCGCATATTACCTGCAACAAAAATACGATTCCGAACGACCCGCAGTCTCCGTTTGTCACAAGCGGCATCCGTCTCGGAACTGCAGCAGTAACAACCCGTGGTTTCCGTACGGATGATATGGATCAGGTTGCCGAGGCTATCGCAATGATTTTGAATGATCCGGAAGGGAATCAGAAAAAAGCAGCAGAAATTGTCAGGACACTGACTGATAAATATCCTTTATATGAATAAATAGGACAGGAAGGGGGATGTACTTTGACGCCGAAACAAAAAAACTATGAAAATCTTTGTGAGGGGATTATTGAAAAGCTGGCACACCGCGGGATGGAGGGGTATTACTGCAAAGACAGGGAAGAAGCAAATGCAAAAGTAAAACGCTTTTTCACACCGGATTGCTCTGTCACATGGGGCGGTTCGGAAACCCTAAAGGAAATTGGGCTTCTCGACGACCTTTTAGAAGCGGACACTGACTACGAAATCCTTGACCGGTCACAGCCGCATCCCGGCCTGACTGATAAGGAGTTTTATGCCAAAATGGTAACGGCGGACTTCTTTCTGATGAGCTCCAATGCAATAACATTAGACGGTGAATTGATTAATATTGACGGTAACGGAAACCGTGTTGCCTGTCTTTGCAATGGGCCGGACAATGTCATTGTAGTGGTTGGAATTAACAAAGTCGTAACTGATGTGAAAAGCGGAATAGACCGGGTGCGAAATATCGCTGCGCCGCCGAATGGGGTACGGCTGCATACCGGTACACCGTGCGAAGAATACGGCAGGTGCTTTAACTGCCTGACCGATGGATGTATGTGCTGCCAGATGGTTATCACCAGAAAGTCCAGGCAGCCCGGCAGGATTAAGGTTATCCTTGTCGGAGAGGAACTCGGATTTTAAAAGGAGCGCTGTCTGGTGAAAGAACAAATAGACAAACTTTACCGGAATACCTTTCTGACCAAAGAGGAATATATTGATCTGCTCAGCAAATTAACTCAAACAGGGCAGCAAGGGCAGCGCGATTATTTATATCAGAAGGCGCGTACCGTCAGGGAGAAATACTACCAGAAAAAGGTCTATACCAGAGGCCTGATTGAATTTTCCAATTACTGCAAAAATAATTGCTATTACTGCGGCATCCGCGCAGAAAATCAAAATGTAGAACGCTACCGTCTGACACCGGAAGAAATACTTGCCTGTGCAGACGAAGGATATCATCTTGGCTTCCGCACAGTTGTTCTGCAGAGTGGCGAGGACTTCTTTTATGATACAAAGCAGATTGGAAATCTTGTCGCAGCGATTAAAAAACAACATGCAGACACGGCGGTAACCCTGTCACTGGGGGAACGCGAAAAGCCGGTTTACCAATATTGGTATGACTGCGGAGCAGACCGCTATCTTCTGCGCCATGAAACGGCAACCAAAACGCATTACCAAAAACTGCACCCATCCGGTCTTTCTTTTGAACACCGGATACAGTGCCTGCTTGATTTAAAAGAGATTGGATATCAGGTGGGTGCAGGTTTTATGGTTGGCTCGCCGTTCCAGACGTTGGAACATCTTGCAGCAGAGCTCTTATTTTTAAAAAAATTAGAGCCCCATATGGTTGGAATTGGTCCGTTTATTGCGCAAAAGGATTCTCCGTTTGCAGCGTATCCGAATGGAACGCTTGACCAGACGCTGGTACTTCTGGCGCTGATTCGCCTGACGCTTCCGAAAGTGCTTCTGCCGGCTACAACGGCTCTCGGCACGATTGACCCGCAGGGACGCGAAAAGGGGATTTTAGCAGGTGCAAATGTGGTTATGCCAAATCTTTCTCCTGCTGCAGTTCGAAAAAAATACCAGCTGTATGACAACAAAATCTGTACCGGAGAAGAATCTGCCCAGTGCCGCGGGTGTCTTGAAACAAGAATCCGCTCTGTGGGATATGAACTCGTTACAGAACGCGGGGATTACGTGGATTTAGCGGTTTGCACGAAGAGAGGAGAATGATTATGTGTAAATGTAAAAGCAACGGATTATCCGGAATCAAAAAGGCAGAGGAAGCAGGAAAGACGGCAAATGTGATGGTATCTGTCGACGTCACAAACATTGTAAAATATCTTTCGCTTGCCGGGGTAGCAATCGTCGGCATTATTTTTGGCGTCCGGTATCTGTCAAAAACATCGAAAAAAACAAATGAAGAGGAAGAATAAACCCCATGGGAAAAGACTTATATATTGCTGAGAAGCCCAGTGTTGCAAAGGAATTTGCAAAGGTACTCGGCGTGAGGGGGAATGCAGGGAATGGCTACCTGGAATCAGACGAATCGGTTGTAACATGGTGTGTCGGTCACCTGGTTACAATGAGTTATCCGGATGCCTATGATCCGTCCCTGAAAAAATGGTCACTTCAAACGATTCCGTTTTTGCCGGAACAGTTTCGGTACGAGCTGATTCCGGATGTAAAAAAACAGTTTCAGATAGTCTCCGGGCTGTTAAACCGTAATGATGTTTCCAGAATTTATGTCTGTACGGATTCCGGACGGGAGGGAGAATATATCTACCGTCTTGTAGATCAGATGGCAGAGGTGCCGGATACCAAAGAAAAAAGAAGAGTATGGATTGATTCACAGACAGAGGAGGAAATCCGGCGCGGCATCCGCGAGGCAAAACCGTTGTCCGAATATGACAATCTTTCCGCCTCCGCTTACCTGCGGGCAAAAGAGGATTACCTGATGGGAATTAATTTTTCCCGAGTGCTCTCTTTAAAATACGGACAAACTGTAATGGGTTATCTGAACAACGGAAAGTGGTCGGCAATTTCTGTAGGACGGGTTATGACCTGCGTACTGGGAATGGTTGTGCGAAGGGAGCGGGAAATCCGCAATTTTGTCAAAACGCCGTTTTACCGGATTATCGGCGATTTTTCCTTTCAGGAACAGCCTTTTTGTGGAGAATGGCGCGTCACTGAACAGTCGCGCTATTTTCAGTCCCCGCTGCTCTATAAGGAAAATGGGTTTAAGGACCGAAAAACAGCAGAAGATTTTTGCAGGGTACTTTCCGAAGCAGAGGAGGAGACGGCAACGGTAAATGATGCCGGGCAGAAAGCGGTCATTACCAAAGTAGAAAAGAAAAAAGAAAAAAAGAATCCTCCGTTGCTGTTTAATCTGGCAGAACTGCAAAATACCTGTTCAAAACTGTTTAAAATCAGTCCGGACGAAACACTGAAACTAGTGCAGGAATTATATGAAAAAAAGCTGGTCACTTATCCGCGTACCGATGCCAGAGTCCTTTCTGCTGCGGTAGCAAAAGAAATATTCAAAAACATCAAAGGCCTGTGCGGATATCCGGCTGCGGGAAAAATTGCAGAACACATTCTGCAAACCAACCGTTATCAGGGGATTGTAAAAACCAGATATGTCAATGACAAACAGATTACAGACCACTATGCGATTATCCCTACCGGGCAGGGGCTTGCTGCATTGCGCAGTGTCAGCACAACGGCGCAGCGGATTTATGAGGTCATTGTACGGCGCTTTCTCTGCATTTTTTATCCGCCGGCAGAATACAGCAGGCTTGGAATTACGGCTGAGCGGAAAAAAGAAACTTTTTTTGCAGGATTTAAGGTTTTGACAGAGGCCGGCTATCTTGCGGTTGCCGCCGCCTCCTTTTCCAAAAAGACAGCAGAGCAGCCTGGCAGCAAGGCAGCTTCGGACATGACTTCCGGCCAAACGGGCTCCTCGTTTAGCCGGAAGCCAGACGAAAGCAGCGAATTTGCGGTTAACGCGGAGACATTGGAAATCCTGCAGCAGCTAAAAAAGGGCGTGGAAATCGACCTAAAAGGACTTTCCATTAAGGAAGGAGAAACCACTCCTCCAAAACGTTATAATTCCGGTTCCATGATTCTTGCTATGGAAAACGCCGGACAGCTGATCGAGGATGAAGAGCTCCGTTCACAGATAAAAGGAAGCGGCATTGGCACCAGCGCTACCCGGGCAGAAATTTTGAGCAAACTGGTTAAGATCAAATATCTCCGGCTCAATAAAAAAACACAGATTATTACACCTGAGCTTCTCGGAGAGATGGTTTATGACGTGGTGAATACATCCATCCGGTCTCTGTTAAACCCTGAGCTGACCGCCAGCTGGGAGCTGGGACTGACACAGGTGGCAGAGGGAAGCATCACCGAAGAAGAATACATGGAAAAATTAAACGGCTTTATTATACGCCGCGTAGAAGGGGTAAAGCAGACAAATAACCAACAGCTGCTGCGCCGTATGTTTGATGAAGCTGCCGCATATTATAAAAAAGAACCCCGGAAACGAAAGGCATAGTCCGCATTTTTCGTGCTGGCAAAATATAGAGCGGCAGTGTAACGGCAGTTTATAGGGAAAGGATTGGTACTAAGCATGTACGAACAATTAAAATGCAACGCATTATTTCAGATGGATGAAACGATTGCCAGGGATATCTTTTGTGATGCCACATATCCCTGGGAAGTATTGCCGCGAATTAAGGATTTTCTCCCAAAACTGGGAAAATGCCTTTCTTTAGAAGAATATGAATACAGAGGGAATGATATCTGGATAGCCAAAAGTGCTTCGGTTGCACCGACAGCAACCATTAACGGCCCCTGCATTATTGGACGGAACACCGAAATCCGTCCGGGTGCGTTTATCCGCGGAAATGCGATTGTCGGAGAGGATTGTGTTGTCGGAAATTCGACCGAGCTGAAAAATGTAATTCTGTTTAATCATGTACAGGTTCCGCATTACAATTACGTTGGAGATTCCATTCTTGGCTACAAATCACATATGGGAGCTGGTTCAATTACGTCAAATGTCAAATCCGACAAGACAAATGTCACGATTCGCTGCGAAAATGATGTGATTCCGACCGGGTTGAAAAAAATGGGAGCCATTCTGGGAGACTATGTGGAAGTGGGATGCAACAGCGTCCTGAATCCGGGCAGTATCCTTGGAACCAACACAAATGTTTATCCGCTTTCTATGGTTCGCGGCTTTATTCCGAAGGACAGCATTTATAAAAGCCAGGGAGAAATTGTCCAAAAAGATCCGCTGCACTAGCAGAGCGGACAAAAATGGCATTTTTAAATGACTTTTTTTGTCAAAAGGAGTAGACGAATATTAATTTTTATGCGAAAATAGAGGATAGGACTGCGGAGACATACCGCAGATAAAAAGCATTATTGAAAGGAGCAAGAACATGATTTATTCACAGGAAGTAGAAAACATGTGCCCAGTTGCTCAGGGTGTTCATCATGGTTGTGCACCAATTCCAGAGGAAGCAAAATGGGTTAAGGCAAAAGAAGTAAAGGATATCTCCGGTTTTACACATGGTGTTGGCTGGTGTGCACCACAGCAGGGTGCCTGTAAGCTTACATTAAATGTAAAAGAAGGGATTATTCAGGAAGCATTAGTAGAAACAATTGGCTGCTCTGGCATGACCCATTCTGCTGCTATGGCATCTGAAATTCTTCCGGGACTGACTGTCATGGAAGCGTTAAATACGGATCTGGTATGTGATGCAATCAACACGGCAATGAGAGAATTATTCCTCCAGATCGTTTATGGACGTTCCCAGAGTGCATTTTCAGAAGACGGACTTGCTATTGGCGCCGGCCTGGAAGATCTCGGCAAGGGTCTCCGCTCACAGGTAGGTACTATGTATGGTACTTTAAAGAAGGGTCCTCGTTATCTGGAGATGGCAGAGGGATATGTAACGGCAATCGCATTGGATGCTGATGACTTAATCATCGGTTATAAGTTCGTTAGCCTTGGAAAGATGACCGACTTCATCAAAAAGGGTGATGATCCGAACACTGCCTGGGAAAAAGCAAGCGGACAGTATGGTCGCGTAGACGATGCTGTTAAGCTGATTGATCCGAGAACAGACGAAGAAATCGCAAAATAGAGAAAAGGAGGCAAACGAATCATGGCATTATTTGAGTCATATGAAAGAAGAATTGATAAAATAAATGAAGTATTAAACAGCTATGGTATCTCTTCGATTGAAGAAGCAGAAAAGATTACGAAAGATGCCGGCTTAAACGTATACGATCAGGTTAAAGGCATTCAGCCAATCTGTTTTGAAAATGCCTGCTGGGCATACATAACAGGCGCTGCAATCGCCATTAAGAAGGACTGCCGCCGTGCAGCAGATGCTGCAGCAGCAATCGGTGAGGGATTACAGGCATTTTGTATTCCGGGATCTGTAGCGGATACCCGTAAAGTAGGTCTTGGACATGGTAACCTTGGAAAAATGCTGTTAGAGGAAGAGACAGAATGTTTTGCATTTTTGGCAGGACATGAATCTTTTGCAGCTGCTGAGGGTGCAATCGGTATTGCAGAAAAGGCAAATAAAGTTCGAAAGAAACCGCTCCGCGTTATTTTAAATGGTCTGGGAAAGGATGCTGCTCAGATTATTTCACGTATCAATGGATTTACATTTGTTGAGACAGAGTATGATCCATATACAAACACCGTAAAAGAAGTATTCCGCAAGTCTTATTCGGAAGGACTTCGCGCAAAGGTAAACTGCTATGGCGCCAATGATGTATGTGAAGGTGTAGCTATTATGCACAAAGAAGGGGTAGATGTTTCCATTACAGGCAACTCAACAAACCCAACCCGTTTCCAGCATCCGGTTGCCGGAACATATAAAAAAGAATGTATCGAACAGGGTAAGAAATATTTTTCAGTTGCTTCTGGCGGCGGTACAGGACGTACCCTCCATCCGGACAATATGGCAGCAGGCCCTGCTTCCTATGGTATGACTGACACTCTGGGACGTATGCACAGTGATGCACAGTTTGCCGGCTCTTCATCTGTACCTGCCCATGTAGAAATGATGGGATTGATCGGTGCCGGAAATAACCCAATGGTTGGTATGACAGTAGCCGTTGCCGTTTCCGTACAGGAAGCTGCGGACGCAAATCGTTTCTAAAGAAACGGATAAAAAGTTCCAAACAAGAGACAGCTCCGAAAACAGATGTCTCTCAAAGGCGAACAATAGGCAGTTAGCCTATAACTAAGTCAATGAAAAGAAAGTAACCGCTTAGTTCAAATTGAACCTGGGCGGTTACTTTTTGATGTAAAATGCATAAAATATTAAATTATGTGTATCCTAAAATCAAAAGTTTCTCATTCTGCTTCTGTATTTCTTATCGCAGAAAAATGTAAATATGCAAAAAGAAAGGATACCTTTATGCTGGATAATAATACACTTTTTAAACTTCCCTATGGACTTTATCTGCTGACAGCCCATGCAATAAAAGATAATGCCTGTATTATTAATACGGTAATGCAGGTGACGGCTGATCCGGTCACAATCTGTACTGCAGTCAACAAAAGCAATTTAACGCACGATATTATCAATGAAACAGGAATTTTTAATGTAAACATTTTAGACCAGTCTGCCCCTTTTTCTGTTTTTTCCCATTTTGGGTACCAGAGTGGAAGAGAGGTAGATAAATTTAAAGACTGGCCGGATT
The DNA here is from genome assembly GCA_021200535.1 of Clostridiaceae bacterium. Taxonomy (GTDB): domain Bacteria; phylum Bacillota; class Clostridia; order Lachnospirales; family Lachnospiraceae; genus Butyribacter. Next base: position 17,563 of record JAJQGL010000107.1, read on the forward strand.
TTTCGCGCTCTGAGAACGGACTGATTTATCTGAACCATTATACCAATGCTTACCTTTCTGTTAAAGTAAGGCAATGTGTTGGATTGGAAACGCATACGCTATTTCTGGGTGAAGTAACAGAGGCAAAAATATTATCCGAAAAACAAACGGTAACCTATCAGGACTATCAGGATCACATCAAGCCGCAGCCTGATTCGGAAAAAAACACGAAAAAAGGTTATATTTGTGAAGTTTGCGGCTATATATATGAAGGAGACGAACTTCCCAATGATTTTATCTGCCCGGTATGCAAACACGGAGCAGAGGCGTTTCGGCCATTATCATAGCATCGCATTTCCTATAGACTATTTTTTCATGGAATGATATAATAAATACAGAGGCGTTCATCATATGCGCAAAAACGTAATAATTTTGGTATTATTGTTACTATAACAGGTAAATGTCCTGTAAAAAAAATGTGGAGGTGACAGTCGTGCATTTAGTTCACAGGGATCATTCTTTGGAAACAGAAAAAACATGTAAGCAATGCGGAGTGACTTTGCATCCGGCTTATCAACAGGAGCTGTGTCCTCTTTGCATTGAACGAAATCTTTTCTATGAGGTAAAAGATTATATTCGGGAAAATGAAGTAAACGAAAACGATGTGGCAGAGCATTTTGATATTTCGGTTCACAAGGTCCGCGGCTGGATTCGGGAAGGAAGAATCCAGTATAAGGGAGAAAAAAAGAATGCCATTTCCGGTGTAGCGTGCCAAATTTGCGGTAAGCCCATTTCTTATGGAGTAACCTGTACCGAATGCTACAAGCTTAGACAGCTTCAGGTTGTTGCAAAGCTAAAGAAAGCAGACCCGGCAGAAATGCATTATTTTCTTCAGAAAACACAAAGCGAAAAAGGCGTATAACTTCTAGAAAATAAAAGAAAGCATAACAAAAAAGAAAATATGTTCGATTTCTCTTGACAAACATTTGTTCGTCTGTTATATTGATTACAGAAGAACAAATGTTTGTGTTTTTATTTTTAGGGAGGATACGTTCTATGAAGAGTAAAAATAGTGTACCAGATATCATTTTCCTATCTCGTATTGGCATGCTGCTGATTGTACTATTGGTGTTAATCTTTGGTGCATCACAGGCATTTCACACCGTTTCAGTCGAAGTAAAAGCTTCTGATACCAGAGAGCTTAGTTTTAAATCTGTCCCTGTTACCAATCAGGATACACTTTGGAGCATCGCCAAAGAAAATTATTCATCCGAATATCAGTCAATTCAAGAATATATAGAAGAGATCAAGCGATGCAATTCCCTTTCTTCTGATGAAATCCGTGCCGGAAGTTTTTTGCTGGTGCCATATTATACGCATTCGGAAACAGCAAAAAATTTATAAAAATAAACATATGACTTGTTTTTGTAACTTCTTTTCGCTATCCTGTTAAACAGATGCCCCCAAAAACGGCAAACAAACTGATTTTCCATTACTTAAGCTTCGCTGTACTGGCATCTGCAAAAAATGATACGGAAAGAGGACGACTATGGAAGAACAATTAAAAAAGTGTATACTACGGTTATTTACCACAGCAGTTTTACTGATTACCATTTCTTTTGCCGGATTTTATCCAGCAGCTGCTTCTGCTGCAAATTTGAACACAATAATTGTAATGCAAAATGGCGAAGAAAAAGAATACAATTTTTCTGACAGCACCATTACATATAACGAAATCTCGTATCATCCAGAGATTTCACCGGTTTTGATTGACGCAGTCTGGATGATTCCGCTCCGGTCTGTTTTGTCAGATATCCTGCAATGCCATTATGAGTACAATAGCGAAAAACAGATCATTACACTGCGAAGCCCTGCCGGTGATACAATGATTCAGCTTACCGTTGACAGCGAACAAATCACCATTAATGATACAACTGCAGCAATGCCCTGCAAACTTCTTGCCGGATCGGCTGCATCAAATCAAGAAACAGAATTTTTATTGCCAATGGACTATATTTTAGAAACATTAGGGTTTGTCAGCATTGGAAATATAGATGACCTGACCATTGAATCTGACTATATCTATTCTGTTCAGGCCCAGGACGTTTCTTTTGATACGGCTAATTATCGCAATGCGTTTTACGGTTTTGCTGTCACAAAATCATCAAAATATTCTGTTCGGACTGCTGCTGTCAATCAAATTGCGTCAAGCGACATCAGCTTTAAACAAAATGCCAAGGATTACATTGTTACAATTAAATACAAAAACACAAAGAATTTGTTAGGAACAAATGAATACAGCATAAAGAAAGGTCCTGTTGTCAGTGTATCCATTAAGGAAAACAGCGCAAAAACAACCTGTGTTTCTATCTGTTACAGCCAAAAATATATTTATACACAGAAAACTTCCTCTTATGGAGGTATGATTTCCTTTACAAAGGGAAGCTTTTCCATGAAAGCTGCTTTGCCGGATAATGTTAAGTACAGCAAGATCAAAACAACTGACCAATACTGGAAAAACAAATTTTTAATTGTAATTCCCGGAAATTATGTCAGTTTTTATAAAAAATATCCGCCTTTTAATAACAGCTCCGGCATTAAAAAAATTGCAGTAACAAAAACAAGTGAAAATAATACAAAAATCACAGTGACAACTGTTGGCTTAAAAGGGTATCAATTATCCTCCGGTGATGGATTTTTCACGGTTAAGATCGGCGCCCCATCCAAAATCTATGATAATATCATTATGCTGGATGCCGGACATGGCGGCAAGGATTATGGTGCGGTCAGTCATGGCGTAAAGGAAAAGGATTTAAACTTATCTGTTTTATATACGTATGCTAAAACATATTTTGACAGCACAACATCAAATGTCAAAGCATATTGGACACGCTATGATGATACCTTCATCAATTTATATGAGCGTCCGAAATATTCTGCAAAATATAATGCTGATCTGTTTTTAAGCCTTCACATGAACAGCTCTGCAAACAGCCAGGCAAATGGAACAGAAGTATATTATTCGAGCAATAACAATACAAAAAATGCATCCGGTTTCAATAGCAAACTATTTGCGAAAAAAATGCAGGCAGCTCTGGTTGGAAATTTAAATACCAAAGATCGCGGAGTAAACCAGGCAGGATTTGTCGTCATTAAAAATAATACGGTACCCGCCATTTTAGTCGAACTGGGATTTGTTTCCGGTAATTCTGACCGTGCAAAATTGAAACGAAAAGCATATCAGAAACAGGCAGCAAAAGTCATATATGAAGAAGTAGAAGAAATTTTCAAAAAATATTATAACAAATAAATGCGACAGTACGATCCGTTTGGTTCCGTATCTCTCAAAAGCACGGTCTACAAATGTAGAATCGGCATTTATACCAAAGAAACAGCATAAAAATTGTTACTTTTTTCTATTGACTAATATGTTCTTCGTTAGTAGAATATGAATATTAAGAAATTGTTACATTTTTATGTCTGTTTCTGTTATACTTTGTGAAAACTTATAATTTAGTTGGTTCTACTTATGTAGTAGCAAAAAACGTAATATCTGAATGAGCTTAATACTGCATCGGCTATATTCAAAAACGTTTGGAAATGGGGAGTGTTATGAAAGAGATACGTTTACACGAGGGAGAATTAAATGTTATGGAATTATTGTGGTCAAACAAAGAACTGGCTGCAAAGGATATTTCAAAAATTATCAAAGAATATATTGGTTGGGAAAAAAATACGACATACACCGTGATCAAACGTCTAATAGACAAAGGCGCAATCACAAGAGAAGATCCCGGCTTTATTTGTCGTGCTAATGTTACAAAACATAAAATTCAGAATATCGAAACCAATATTTTATTTGATAAGTTTTATGGCGGATCGCTGACTAATTTCATACATTCCTTTTTAGCATATCAGACGCTGTCACCAGATGATAT
>JAJQGL010000020.1 GCA_021200535.1 Clostridiaceae bacterium
CTCATTACAATAACCCTTCTTTTGGCTATGGCGGATACTGTCTGCCGAAAGACACGAAACAGCTCCTCGCAAACTATGCGGATGTTCCTGAAAACTTGATTCAGGCGATTGTAGATAGCAACCGGACGAGGAAGGATTTCATAGCAGATCGTGTTTTACATATGGCGGGCTATTATGACTACTACAACCGCGGAGATTACGAAGCCGGGTCTGAGAAGAGCTGTGTGATTGGTGTTTACCGGCTCACGATGAAAAGCAATAGTGACAACTTCCGTCAGAGTTCTATCCAGGGAGTCATGAAAAGGGTGAAAGCCAAAGGCGCGACTGTGATTATATATGAGCCTACGTTGGAAGACGGGAGCACGTTTTTTGGGAGTCTCGTTGTGAACGATTTGGCTGAATTTAAAGAGCGGAGTCAGGCGATTATTGCTAATAGATATGATAGCTGTCTGGATGATTGTAGTGAGAAGGTTTATACGAGAGATTTGTTTAGGAGAGATTGATCTGTATTGTCAAATGATTAACAGAAGGGAAAAGAAACCATTATGGACATAGTTCTAGCTACAAGCGACGTATATAGTAAGCCTGCACTGGTAACATTGAAGTCTGTATTTATTAATAATCGCAATGTTGATGTGCTTAATATCCACTATGTTGGAAATGGCTTGACAGAGAATAATAAAAATTTACTGATTGGATTGACGGAGGAATATGGCAGGAAAATATTCTTTTATGAAATACCAAAGGAGTGCGAAAACATTGGAGGATTACTACGAACAAATCCAATTGTTTACTCCTATTGTTATTTTCAAGATATTCTACCTGTGAGCGTTAATAAGGTGTTGCTTCTGGAAGGGGATACTATAGTTGTTAAAGACTTAACAGAAATGTTTAACACAGATATTTCAGAGTTTTATCTGGCGGCAACTGACGATTTACAAAGTAAGTATTGTAAAAGGCGGGTAGGGATTAACGAACACTCTGCCTATTTTAACAGTGGTGTTATGCTGATAAATCTGAAAAAGATGCGTGAGGATAATTTTTCTGAAAAAATTACTCCATTGATTAAATCTGGTAAAGCTAAGTTTATGTATGAAGTGCAAGATGAACTAAATGTTATGCTTGAAAACCAAGTTAAAATTCTTTCACCTAAGTACAATTGCACTACAGCCATCTTTCTTTTCAAATATAAGGACATGCTTTCTTATAGAAGACCGTCTACTTGTTGTAGTGAAAAAGAATTTGAGGAAGCGAAAAAAGATCCGGTTATTGTTCACTTTACAAGAAATCAGATTATTCAATCTAGACCTTGGATGGAAGAATGTAATCATCCGTATAGAGAATATTACATGAAAATGCGGGAAGGAACTGCGGCTGAAAATGAACCATTGTGGAAAACAGATCGCAACTGGAAGAATAGATTCGCATTTTGGGTTTATTCTAAGGTATCAAAAAAACTGGTTGCCGTGACATTGGGTGTGGTTCGCGCTTTCTTGTATCCGCTAGTTTTATATAAATATATATTGCGATGATATTATCTATCATTGTAAGGTGTTTAACGCGGATGTTGTGCGTATTGGGACTTGTGAAAGGAATTATTCAAAAATGAAGGTAGTTATTTTAGCGGGTGGATTTGGAACAAGGATTTCTGAGGAATCCGCATTTAAACCAAAGCCGATGATAGAAATAGGTGAGATGCCGATTTTGTGGCATATCATGAAAGAGTATTCGTACTACGGTATGAACGAGTTCATTATTTGTGCCGGATATAAGCAGCACGTCATTAAGGAGTGGTTCGCTGATTACTTCCTGCACACTTCGGACATTACTTTTGATTTCACAAACGGCAATAAGATGATAGTACATAACAAACATGTCGAGCCGTGGAAAGTGACCGTGGTAGACACTGGTCTAAACACTCAGACAGGAGGCCGCATTAAGCGGATTAAAGATTATGTAGGGAATGAACCCTTCATGATGACCTATGGTGATGCTGTGGGTGACATTAACATTCCAGAGCTGATTGAATATCACAAATCTCACGGTTGCATAGGAACAATCTCTGTCTATAACTTTGGACAGAATAAGGGCGTGCTCGATGTAGGTAAAGATGGGTATGTGAATGCGTTCCGAGAGAAATCTGATTTAGATGGTGATCTTATCAATATTGGCTTTATGGTGTTTCAGCCAGAGATGTTTGATTACATAGATGGAGATTCCACTGTGTTTGAGCAGGAGCCGCTGAATAGATTAGTGGCTGAACATCAGCTCAAATACTACACACACAAAGGTTTTTGGCAGTGCATGGACACGTTACGCGAGAAACAGCAGCTTGAAAAACGCTGGGAGAGCGGAAAAGCGCCCTGGAAGCTGTGGGAGGATTAACTGATGTATGATATATCATTTTACAAAGGAAAGAAAGTATTCGTGACCGGTCATACCGGCTTCAAAGGCTCTTGGCTTTGCAAAATGCTTGTGAATGCGGGAGCTGAGGTGACGGGATATTCATTGAAACCTCCGACTGAACCGTCTTTGTTTGAGATTGCAGATATTGCTTCAGATGTTCACTCTGTCACCGGTGACATAAGAGACTATGAAGCTCTAAAGGCAGCTTTTGATGAATCACAGCCGGAGATTGTCTTGCATTTGGCGGCACAGCCGATTGTCCGGGATAGCTATAAAGACCCAGCATATACATATGAAACCAATGTTATGGGAACGGTCAATATTCTGGAGTGTGTTCGCAACAGTAGTTGTGTGAAGTCCTTTCTGAACGTGACAACTGATAAGGTCTACCTCAATAAAGAATGGGCATGGGGTTACAGAGAAAACGAGGAACTAGATGGCTACGATCCATATTCCAATTCCAAATCCTGTTCAGAACTCGTGACCCACTCGTATAAGAATAGCTTCTTCTCAGATGGTCATGTGGCGATATCCACAGCCAGAGCCGGTAATGTTATCGGCGGTGGCGATTTTGCTCATGACAGGATTATTCCCGACTGCATCCGTGCAGCACAGAGGCATGAGGATATTATTGTCCGGAATCCGTATTCTACAAGACCATACCAGCATGTCCTGGAGCCGCTGTATGCTTATCTTATGATTGCAACGGAACAGTACGAAAATACTGAAGTATCCGGCTGGTACAATGTTGGACCGGATGATATGGACTGCTTTCAGACTGGAGCCTTGGTTGACTTGTTCGTCAGTAAGTGGGGAGAAGGCATGAAGTGGATTGACCGCTATGATGGTGGACCTCATGAAGCTAACTTCCTTAAACTGGACTGTTCAAAGCTGAAAACTACTTTCGGATGGAAACCGCATTGGAATCTCGACACAGCGATTGAAAAAGTTGTGGAGTGGAGTAAGTGTTGGATATCCGGCGGTGATGTGCGAGATTGTATGGACAAGCAGATAGAAGTGTTCCTGCTTAAATAGAGGGGTTGAAATATGAATAGAGTGGTTATAACCGGAGCAGATGGTTTCGTAGGAAGTTATACAGTTGAGAAGTTTCTTTCCGAAGGGTGTGAGGTACTTGCTCTGGATATGGGGGAAGAACCCAAGAGATTAAAAGCCAAGGATAATTTGAAATATATGCAGTGCGACATCTCTGATACAGAGGCAATGCTAGAGAAAGTACCCCACGATTATTACGATACATTCATTCATTTTGCGTGGGCGGGTTCAGCCGGGGCGGCAAGAGTGGATTATAACCTGCAGATGCAGAATGCTCTCAATACTGTTGAGTGCATGAAAGCAGCTAAGGAGCTGGGATGTACCAGATTTGTATGCGCTGGCAGTATTATGGAATATGAAGTGGAAGCTGCAATCCATGCGCAGGGCAGCCGTCCTGGTATGGGATATATCTATGGTATGGGAAAACATATCGCCCATTGTATGTGTAAATCGGTGGCAGTTGATATTGGAATTGAGCTGGTATGGCCAATGATTACGAACGCCTATGGGGTTGGAGAACTGTCTCCTCGTTTTGTGAATACAACTCTGCGCAAAGTGATAAACGGAGAACCGCTGCAGTTTACGGCAGCTACGCAGAATTATGATTTCGTTTATGTATCCGATGTGGCAAAGGCATTCTATCTCATAGCCAAGAACGGTAAGCCGTTCTGTGAGTATATGATCGGCAGCGGCAATGCCAGACCACTTAAGGAATTTATCTTGGAGATGCAGAAAGAATGCGCTCCGGATGCTGCCCCACTGTTTGGTGATATTCCGTTCACGGGAACAAACATGCCGCTTAGTACTTTTGATATAACTGCGACAAAGGAGGACTGCGGATTTGAGCCGGACGTTTCTTTTGCACAGGGAACAAGAATGACCATGGAATGGCTGAAAACAATCGGGGGGGGTACAGTAAAATAACATTTTTCTTGCCCGCCATGTTTTCTTCTTTACTTGAAGGGAGCGTGGCAGCATGAAGAAAGTAATTGTAACCGGTGCAAACGGATTCATTGGCAGTTCTCTGATTAAGAGTCTGGTTGGGCAGAACGTTCAGGTAGTTGCTATAGACATTTCATTTAAGGTTTCCAGACTGCCGGAGAGCGACCTTATAGCAAAGGTCGAAATGAGCCTTGATAATGAGGCTTTAATGCTGGCGAATATTCCAATTGATAGGTACGATGCGTTTTACCACTTTGCATGGAGGGGTGTGAATGGCGCGGATAAAGCAGACCCTGTGATTCAACTGGAGAATGCTCAGATGGCTGTCCGTTGTGCTGATGTGGCACAAAAGGTGGGATGTGCGAAGTTCCTGTGTGCCGGAACGGTAGCAGAGCAGGCAACAAACAGCCTGAGTCATTTGGACAAGACCAGCGGCGGAATGATGTATGGAGTGGCAAAGCATTGTACACATCTGATGCTTGAAACATACTGCAAAAATATCGGGATGCCGTTTGTGTGGATGCAGTTCTCGAATATTTATGGACCAAGCAATAAGACTGGAAATCTCGTCAGCTATACACTCGGACAACTGACCACAGGGGAGGAGGCTACTTTCGGCCCCGCACAGCAGCCGTATGATTTCATTTTTGTGGATGACCTGCTTGAAGCGATATACCGCATCGGAGAAAATGAGAATAAGCAGAACAAATATTATATTGGTTCTGGTGAGCCAAGACAGTTAAAGGATTATCTCTTGGAAATCGGCAGGATATACGGAAGAGAAGATCTGATAAAGATTGGTGTCCGGCCAGACGATGGCATTGTCTACACGATGGATATGTTTGATAACTCAAATTTAATTAGAGACATTGGAGAGTATTCGTCAAAATCTTTTGATGAAGGGATTAGGTATACCATTGAAAATTATTAAGAAAAATTCCTAGAAAGGATATGTCATGTTTGATTATATCATAGTTGGTGCAGGTTTAGCAGGGGGAGTACTTGCTAGAAAGCTTGCAGAAGAGACAGAAAAAAACGTATTAATAGTTGAACGAAGAGACCATATTGCGGGGAATCTGTATGATTACGATGATGCCGTAGGTGTGAAGGTTCAAAAATATGGCCCACATACTTTTCATACTAATAGTGAGGATGCATATTCCTTTATCTCACGATTTTGTGAGCCGATATCGTACACAACTAAGTGCGAGGCTGTGGTAAATGGTATATCCACTCCATCGCCGTTTAATTTTAAGACGATAGACCAGTTTTACTCTGCAAATGAAGCGGACAGTCTGAAAAGTAAACTGTTGTCGTATTATGACAATCGGAAATCAGTCACAGTTGTGGAAATGCTGGAATCTGAGGATAGTGATATAAAGAATTTTGCAGAATTCTTATTTGAACATGATTATCGTCCTTATACGGCAAAGCAATGGAACCTGACTCCAGAAGAAATTGATCCTTCAGTATTGAAGAGGGTACCGATTGCTCTCTCATATGCTGACACCTATTTTTATGATAAATATGAATTTATGCCCAAGAACGGATTCACGGCATTTTATGAGGAACTTATAAATCATCCTAGAATAGAGGTAAGGATGGGCGTTGATGCGTTAGAGCATATCATAATAGATGATAACAAACATGTGGTTTTGTACGATGGTGAACCTGTTGACATAATTTATACTGGTGCCATTGATGAACTTTTTGCATATAAGTTTGGTGCATTACCGTATCGCGCACTTTACTTTGAATTTAAGAATGTAAATACTAAGAGCTTTCAGAATGCTGCAATTGTTGCTTATCCTGCTGAGCCGGGATATACAAGAATAACCGAGTACACTAAAATGCCAGTTCAGAATGTAGGAAATGTTACATCGGTTGTATATGAGTTCCCCGTTGCATACGATAAGCAAACTGAAAAGGGTAAAGAGCCTTATTATCCGGTTCTGACGGAAAAAAGTAAAAAAACATATGAGAGTTATGCAAAATATGCATCTTCTTTTAAAAATTTGGTGTTGTGTGGTAGGCTGGCAGATTTTAAATATTACAACATGGACCAGGTTGTAGTTCGTTCTTTACAAGTATATGAAAAGATAAAGGAGAAACTGTAATGGTACAGAAATTTGAGTTTGAAGAGATTGATTTAAAGGGAGCTTACCATATAAGGCCGTTCTACGCTACAGACGAGCGTGGCGGTTTGATTAAGGACTATAACGTTGATACATTCAAGGCAAACGGTATCGACCATGAGCTGAAGGAAGTGTTTTATACGATTTCTAAACGAGGCGTTATCCGTGCGACGCACTTTCAGCTTGTGAAACAGCAGCCGAAGCTGGTGCGCTGTATCAGCGGTCATGTCTATGATGTGATTGTTGATTTGCGCCCGGATTCGCCGACATTTGGACAGTGGAGAGGATTCCATTTGACTGGTGAGAACACGGAAATGCTTCTGATTCCGGCCTATTTCGGTCATGGATACCTTGTAATCGAAGATTCTGTGGTCAGCTACAAGTGCGGCGAGGTTTTCTACGGTGAGGGGGATTCTGGCATCATGTACAATGACCCGGACATCGGCATCGAATGGCCGTTTGAGTTGATTGGTGGGGTTGAGAATTTGATTATCAGCGAAAAGGATAAGAAGCTGATGAGCTTGAAGGATTACATGAGGCAATATTAAACTCAAAATAGAAAGGGAAAGATTGCGCATAACAGTAGATCTCTTTCATACTGATATCGATTAAATTGCCTGGAGGACAACTACTTATGAGTAATTTGAAAAATTTTATTAGCGAAAATGGTAGATTACTGCTACATAAAGTGCCTTTTCTGTATCATGCGAGTTTGATATATCTGCAAAAATACGGAAAGATATATTATAAAAGGCTTTGCAAGTCAACAGATTTTAATAAAAAACTGCAAGGTCTAAAAAATTCACACGAAGGTGAGAGATGTTTTGTAATAGGTAATGGACCGAGTTTGGCTGTCACTGATTTGGAAAAACTAACGGAAGAAGATTGCTTCGGAGCAAGTAGAATATACAAAATATTTGATAGGACAGTATGGCGTCCCAAATATTACACTGTTGTAGATTGGAGAGGCTTGGATAATGAAGAAATAAACTCATTAGAAGTTGAAAATTTATTTCTTGGGGACTACTACTATCGCAAACACAATGTTCAGCGAAACGATATTTATGTTTTTTACGGGTATAGAATTATAAACCCGACGGAAATTGGTGAGCTTTCCGTTAGTGAAGATATTTCAGAAAAAATTATTTTGGCGGCGACAGTTACATTTGCTTCTATACAAATTGCAATGTATATGGGATATAAAGAGATTTACCTTATTGGAATGGACCATAATTATGCATATGTAAGGGATGCTGATGGAAACGTTGTAAGAAATCCCAATGCTAAAGAATCTCATTTTTTTGCGGATAAAGATCCTTCAAAAAACTATGCAGATATGGTGGGAATGGAAAATGCTTACATTACCGTGAAAGAATATGCAGATGAGCATGGCATAAAAATTCTCAATGCAACTCGAGGGGGTGCATTAGAAATTTTTGATCGAGTAGATTTTGATTCTATAAGATTTTAATTTCAAATTATATAAAAACGGAGGAAATTAATATGTACAAGAAACCTTTTGTTATCGCTGAGGCGGGTTGCAACCACATGGGACAGATGGAGGTTGCCAAGGATTTAATAGAGACAGCGGCACATTTCTGCAAGGCGGATGCCATCAAGTTCCAGAAGCGTTGCCCGAAAGAACTGCTGACTCCGGAGCAGTATAATGCTCCCCATCCGAATCCTGTGAACTCTTATGGCAAGACTTACGGTGAGCATCGTGAGTTCTTGGAGTTCACTGTGGATCAGCATGCACAGCTGAAGGAGTGGTGTGAGGAAGCTGGCATTATCTATTCTACTTCTGTTTGGGATATGACCAGCGCGAAGGAAATTGCTTCTCTGAACCCTGTGTTTATTAAGATTCCGTCTGCCTGCAATACTCATTATGAGATGCTCCAGTGGCTGTGTGACAACTACGGAGGAGAAATTCAGCTTTCTTTCGGCATGACAAGCCATGAAGAGGAAGAGCAGATTGTTCAGCTGTTCGAGAAGAATGGTCGTGCTAAAGACCTTGTTTTGTTCAACTGCACTTCCGGTTATCCGGTACCGTTTAAGGACGTGTGCCTACTTGAAATCAACCGTATGCGTGAGACATATGAGGATCGTGTCAAGGCTATCGGTTTCTCTGGTCATCACCTTGGCATCGCTGTCGATGCGGCTGCGTACACACTCGGAGCAGATGTTATCGAGCGCCATTACACACTCGACAGAACATGGAAGGGAACCGACCATGCTGCATCTTTGGAACCGGATGGAATCCGTAAGCTTGTGCGTAATCTGAATGCAGTTCACGAAGCACTTTCATATAAACCGTCTGAGATTCTTCCTATTGAGCAGGTGCAGAGGGATAAGCTGAAGTATCGGAAGCACTAAATTGCCCATTCTATGGATTTGCATTATTTGAAGGGAAGACAAAAAGGGAAACAGATAGATGAATGATAATTTAACGCTCTTCACTGTGTCTCCTGACATATCAGTCCGGGATGCATTGAAGAAGATAGACGAAAACAAAAAAGGATTTCTTATCGTAATAGATAATGAAGATACCGTTCTTGGAACCCTGACGGATGGAGACGTCCGTCGGGCATTCCTGAAAGGTGCGTCTGTGGATGATAGCATTGAGGGACTCTACACTAGAAACTCAAAGTGTCTTAAGCGGGCTGATGGTATTCCAAAAGCAACTGAAATGTTTAAGAATGAGTCAATCAAGTTTCTGCCAATCGTCGATGACGAGAATCGGCTACTGAACATAATAACAAAGAACCAGATGCATGCCTTGCTGTTGCAGGATATTCATGCGGATTTGGGATACAATTTCATGAGCCTTGATGAAGGAATTGTGGATTATGAGATTTTCCAAAGACCGTGGGGCTTCTACAAGACAACTGTGATGAATGACTATTTCCAGTCAAAAATCATCAGTGTCAATCCGAAGTCTCAGCTCAGCCTGCAGTCACACAGTCATCGGGAAGAACACTGGATTGTCGCTCACGGTGTTGGAACCGTGCAGATAGACCAGTCAATTATAAATGTCCACTGTGGAAGCTCTGTGTTTATCCCGAAGGGCGCAAAGCATCGTTTGACGAATACGGGGGACAGGGAATCGCTTATAGTTACAGAAGTTCAGATCGGTGATTACTTTGGTGAGGATGACATCATAAGATATGAGGATATCTATGGGAGAATATAGGCAATGAACGGATTTCATAAATTATTACACTGGGGGCAAAAGCAAAAAAAGCGAGGCCATTCTATACGTACTCATGTATGCAAAGGTGTTATGCGGTTGCTGTACCAGTGCGATATTAGCTTGGAAGCTGAGATTGATGAGAGTGTGTACTTTTGTCATAAAGGATTCGGTATAGTTATCAATCCTGCGGCAAAAATCCGGGGGGGGGTACAAAAATACAACATAGTGTGACTATTGGGGACTTGAATGGTGGCAGCCCTTATAACGGCAAAAATGTTTTTATTGGAGCTAAAGCAACTATTCTTGGTAATGTGAATATCGGAGACAATGCAAAAATTGGCGCCGGAGCTGTTGTTCTATGTGACGTTCCTGAAGGTTGCACAGCGGTTGGTGTGCCGGCACGAATTATTGACAAGGTGGAGAATATTTAGATGAACGTAGCTTTTATTCCGGTGAGAGGCGGAAGCAAATCAATACCTCTGAAAAATATAAAACCTATCTGTGGTAAGCCGCTTGTTTACTGGACAGTAAAAGCTGCTTGCCAGTGCAAATACATTGATGTAGTCTACATTGCTACAGACAGTGACAAGATTAAAGAAACTGTGGAAGCCTTCAAGTGTGGGAGTGAAGCGGAAACTTTTTCCAAAGCACAAGTAATTGGAAGAAGCGCAGAGTCAGCATCTGACACAGCATCCACGGAATTTGCTATGCTTGAGTTTGCAGGAAATTATGAGTTTGACAATATCGTTCTTGTACAGGCCACGTCCCCCATGCTTACGGCGGCTGATTTGAATGGTGGATTTGAACTGTTCAATACCGATGGAACGGATTCTGTTCTTTCAGTTGTTCGCCAGTATAGGTTCCTGTGGGATAAAGATGAGAAAGGAAATGTAAATCCGAATAATTATGATGTTTTCCGTCGTCCCCGTCGCCAGGAGTTTGACGGTTATTTGATGGAGAATGGAGCATTTTATATTTCCTCTAAGGCTGACCTGATTAAATATCAGAACCGTGTTTCCGGTAATATCAAAGCATATGAGATGTGCGAGGATAGTGCATTTGAGATTGATGAGCCAAGCGACTGGATCATCATTGAAGCATTGATGCGGAAGAATGGCCTGGTTGAAGAGCATGGAGTCGTCGAAGAGAGGAAGTCCATTCCTGATATCAAGATGTTCCTGACGGATTGTGACGGCTGCCTGACCGATGGCGGGATGTACTATTCCGAGCATGGGGATGAGTTGAAAAAATTCAATACCAGGGATGGGATGGGATTTTCGCTACTTCGTGCCAAAGGAATAATAACGGGAATTGTTACATCGGAGTCCGTTGACCTTAACAGAAGACGAGCAGAAAAGCTAAAGCTGGATGTTCTCGAAGCTGGCTGCAAGGATAAGGTAGCAGCTGTGAAGAGGCTGTGTGAACAATACGGGTTTAACTTGGAGAATGTTGCGTATGTCGGTGACGACATTAATGATATGGAAGTTATCAAAATGGTAGGGTATGGATGCGCTCCTGCCGATGCAATGCCACAGGTAAAAGAGGCTGCGGACTATGTGACTAGGGCTAAAGGTGGCGAAGGTGTTATCCGTGAAGTAGTAGATTGTTTGAAATAGAGGGGGATTATTCCATGAGTGCATTAGCAAGTATAATTATTCCTACGTATCATGGAGAGAAAAACCTTTCAAGAGCAATAGATACATCTTTAAATCAGACTTGGAAGAATATAGAGGTTATAGTTGTTGATGATAATGCTCCTGGAAGTGAAAGTCGCGCATTGACAGAGAAAATCATGCAGCAATATATTGGGAACGATAAAGTACAGTATATAAAACACGAAAAAAACAAAAATGGCGCGGCTGCTAGAAACACCGGCTGGAGAGCATCTAAAGGAGAATATATAGCTTTTTTAGATGATGATGATTTATATATGCCAAATCGAGTGGAGAAATGCATATCTGTTTTGGAAAATTCTGAAGGATTCGATTTGGTTTTTTCAAGTGTCTTGCATGTAAAGTATGGTCTCTGCAGGAAGATTGTTAGTCCTAAGGAATCACCGGATATGAGACGCGCTATGTTTATGAATATTCATCTTACGGGCAGTGGGAGCAATATCTTTATGCGAAAAAGTGCCGTCGATGAGCTGAATGGATTTGATGAGGATTTTGTTAGACATCAGGATTTGGAGTTCCTTATAAGGTATTTTAGAAAGGGAAAAGTAAAATGTATTCCTGATTTGCTTTGTATTAAATTTAATGACGGATATAATAATCAACCTGAATATTATAAATTCAAAGACATCAAAATGCTATATTTTGAAAGACTTCAGGAGGATATTAATCAGCTATCCGAGGAGGATAAAAGAAACTTTTATATATTTCATTACGAACAATTACTGAAGAGTGCAATTGAATCAACGAATAATGATGCGTTGAGACTGGCAGTTAAAGACCTGAAGCGGTATAGAAATATTTCTCATTTTGAGTATGCTCTTATTTGTGTCAAGCATGCCATAATGGGAAATCCTAAAGGACTTAGTTTGTCCAAAAGGGCAAGAGAGATTATAATTCGTCCGGCAGTTTTGTTTAGAAATTATACAATAAGAAGGAAATATGGTGATCAACTTAATCGCTTGATTAGTTACACCGGCTATGTACCGAGTTGAAATTTTATTATGGGGTGTTCCGATGAACAATATCATTAATGACAAAGTAGTGGCAATAGTTGTCACTTATAATAGAAAAGTTCTTTTACAAGAATGTCTAGATGCAATTCTTGATCAATCTTATTCTGTGAAGAAAATTATACTTATTGATAATGCAAGCACAGATGGAACAAGGGAGATGCTGGAGGAAAAAGGTTATATTAATAATCCAAAGATCCAATATGTCCTTATGGATTCAAATACCGGAGGATCAGGAGGATTTTATGAAGGACTTAAAAGAGCGAGAGAAGATGATTGCGACTGGATTTGGGTTATGGATGATGACACTATCCCCACAGATACTTGCTTAGAGGAGCTAATAAAAGCAAAACTGACGATTTCAATGGCAAAGGATAAATCAAGCAACGAAAGTGCAAAAATATCTTTTCTAGCAAGCGTGGTATATGGCCCGGAAAATGAATTTATGAATGTCCCTACAGTATCTAAGAAAAGATCACCAAATGGATGTGCGTGTTGGTATGAACACTTAGGTCAAGGAGTTGTAAGCATATCAAACGCTACGTTTGTATCTATTTTAGTTAATAAGAATGCTGTGCTTCAATGTGGTCTACCTTGTAGAGACTACTTTATTTGGGGTGACGATACAGAGTACACTTTAAGACTTTCTAGGTTTTTTGGTGATGCCTATTTTATCGGAAATAGTGTTGCAATTCATAAAAGATACGGTGCCAAAGCACTTAGAATTGAAAATGAAACAGACTCGAATAGAGTTAAAATGTTTCATTACTTTTACAGAAACGGATATATTAATCGCCGTTACTATAAGGAGAACTATCAAGGAATTTTTATAGAATTGGTGATAATATTTGGCTCAGCATTGAAACATCTCCGGATGCATCCGAACGGTTTTATTATGGCTAAGACAATCCTTAGAGGTGAGTGGGAAGGTATAACGCAGTATAAGAAGTTCAAGAAATATATAGAAGAACAAATAAGAAGCAATGAGAGTAAGTAGACAGTGAAATTTAGGCTTCGCAAATCTGAATAAATGCCAACATTCCATAGTACGTTGCATTGCTAATTAGATAATAAAAGATAATCCTATGTAAGCGGAGTGAATCATGATATTACGTATTAATAAAACTAAAATCAACCCATATGTTATGATGTTGGGAGTTATATATATATTAGAACAAAATTTTCTGTATTTGTTACCTCAGTCCGATCTTTATGAATATGGGGCATACTTATTGATTTTGGTGCTGTTGTTAATCACTTTTTTTATTAATAATGGCGTTGCAGGTAGGGGTAATTTCACATTTATTATCCTTGCCACTATTCTTCTTTCTATGATTGCTACAGTTGTTGAAGTCGCAAATTTTTCCAGCACAAATATGTTGTTGTCATTTCTTAAACAAGGGCAATGGTGGATTAATGGATTTATATATATTATATCTTTCGAACTTTTGAGGACGAGGAAAGTAGAATATCATCAGCTAGAGAGCCTTTTAGTTACATTAGGAATCATTCAATTGGTGATAGGTATTTCACAGTATTTTCTATCTGGATTTGTCACTTTTACATATGTTGATACGACAACAAGATTAAGCAGTGTGAGATTTCGATATCCAATGGTATTGATGGATTTTGTTTGTCTTTGGGCGGCGTCTAATTTCTTCAAAGGAAAAAAAAGACTGCTGTCTGTAGTATTGGTGATTGCCGTGCTATTTGAAGCGCTTTTTGTTGAGCAGTTTAGATCAACTGCAATAGGGCTTGTTGTGGTGCTGATAATAGGCTATTTGAGTTGGAGAAAAGTGCCGACAACCAAAATAGCAGTTGGAGTAGCGGCTCTTGTTGCTGTGATTTTATTGTATTTAAATTCGTCATTTCTGCAAGAAAGTATTGCTTTCATGTTTTCAACTGACACTTCTTTGTCAATGAGAACATATTTGAGGAGTTTTCTTGTGGAGAATTTTATGAATTCACCGATATGGGGGAAAGGATGGGTAAGCTCGGCTGAAGCATTTGATTATGCAAGTACTCCTTACCGATTGAATATTAATTCTAATGTTTTCTCATTTGCAGATGGTGGCATTTTTTCAACGCTATATTGCTATGGGGTATTAGGGCTGCTATGGATAATAGCTCTGTGGAAGAAAATGTTGACAACGGGCTACAGAATTTTAAAAAGGACAAACCAATACTTATATCTGCTCTTCCCATTATTTTTCCTAGTCACCATATATATAGATGTTCACTGGCGCATACACAACCAGTTTTACGTGTTAGCCATGTTTTGCGCTATTTTAGAGTACAAATATAAGGAGACAATGGAAATGAACCTAGACATTAGCAGACAATAATCGTTATTACCACCTGATGAATATTACTAAGAAACTGGTGCTTCTTTGAAAAGTGAGTTATATATATGAAGAACATGAGAGAGTTAAAAAACGAAGTAATGTCTAAATGATCGCGCCAGATAAGAAGGAGATTTAAAGGAATAGCTATGAAGGATAAAAATTCTTTGAAAATAAATTTTATTATGAATGCGATACTTACTATGTCGTCTTTTATCTTTCCACTGATTACGTTTCCATATGTATCACGGATCTTGCTTCCAACGGGAACGGGAAAGGTGTCGTTTGCGACATCTTTTATTTCTTACTTCTCTATGTTCGCTCAGCTAGGCATACCGACTTACGGAATAAGAGCCTGCGCTAAGGTTAGGGATAATAAAGAAGAACTGACGAGAACAGCACATGAATTGTTGATTATCAATCTTGTGATGGATGTCTTATCATATGTAATCTTGGCTTTTGCACTTCTCTTTGTTCCAAGGTTACAGGAAGATAGGATGTTATATGTTGTAATAAGTGCAACAATACTATTGACATCCATAGGAATGGAATGGCTGTATAAGGCACTGGAACAATACACTTATATAACTATTCGTTCTGTTATTTTCAAGTTTATTGCATTGATTGCGATGTTTCTTTTGATTCATGAACAAGACGATTATGTACTTTATGGTGCTATATCTATATTTGCTGCCTCAGCATCTAATATTTTTAACTTCATAAATGTGCATAAGTACATAGACATGAAGCCAGTCGGCAATTATAATTTCCAGCGTCATTTCAAAGCTATCGGTGTTTTCTTCGCTATGTCCTGCGCCACGACTATCTACACCCATCTGGACACGGTAATGTTGGGCTTTATGAAGACAGATGAAGACGTAGGTTACTACAATGCCGCTGTGAAGATTAAGACCGTTCTTGTAAGCGTTGTGACATCTTTGGGGACTGTTCTTCTTCCGAGAGCTTCATATTATGTTGAACATGGCCTAATGGTTGAATTTAAACGCATCACTAAGAAAGCCTTAAATTTTGTATTCTTGGCGGCAATGCCACTCATGCTTTATTTTATTTTGTACGCACAGCAGGGGATCTACTTCCTCTCAGGCTCAGCTTATACTGGATCCATTGTGCCAATGCAAATCATTATGCCGACTTTGCTTCTGATTGGCCTTACCAACATTCTGGGAATTCAGATCCTTGTTCCGCTCGGGCGTGAAAAAGTTGTTCTCTATTCGGAAATCGCTGGAGCCGTGGTTGATTTAATATTGAACGCTATTCTCATCCCGCAGTTTGCATCATCTGGAGCAGCTATTGGAACACTTGCGGCAGAGTTTACTGTTCTAGTAGTTCAATTTACTGCACTTCGAGAAGAAGTGTCCGATGCTTTCCAAAAGATTGCGTATTGGAAGATTTTTTTGGGCTTGGTGCTGGGTGTGGTTTGTTCTTATTGGTTTGTTTACTTTGGCCTTGACAATTTTCTCACGTTGCTCGTCACAGCTTGCCTTTTCTTTGGCGCATATGGCATTGTACTTTTGATAACACGAGAGACACTTACGCTTGAAATATTTAATCAAATGCTTGAGAAATTAAAAAAAATAATACGAAAAAGAGGTTGACAGTGATGGCTCTAGTAATGGATAATCTTAAGAGCAGAGCAGAGCAGAGCAGAGCAAATTCATATCTGAATATGATTGTTTGCGCGTTGTAACTACTCTCCTTGTTGTCTTAGGACATTGTACTTACATTAAAATCGTTACTGATTATGGTGGAATAGATTATTCTTCATATACAACAGACAGTTGCATTGCACTACGTTGCTTTCAAATAGTAAACAGTTTTCTATACTTGTTTCATATGCCTTTGTTTATGGCACTAAGTGGTGCATTATTTTTTAGAACAATAGAGAGAAAAAAGTACAAAACATTTGACGAAATTGTTACGGATAAAGGAAAAAGATTATTGGTGCCCTTTTTTATTGTTGGTATATTTTATTCATTTCCTTTGAAATATGTATCTGGCTACTACATTAATAGTAAAGATATTGTTAAGGATTTATTGCTGGGTCAGTTGTTGATACAGGGAAACACTCATTTGTGGTACTTGGTAACGCTGTTTTTAATTTTTCTTATAGCTTATTTCCTTGAAAAGTACTTTTGTGGACATACGATATCAAAATTGACAATTCTATGCACGCTGTGTTTATGCAGTTCCTTAATAAGGATAAATATAATTTCTTATGTTGCTCAATATAGTTTTTGGTTTTATGTCGGATACTATTTTGAATTTAAAAGGGCTTCAATAAATAAGAGGATAAATATTCGTACCCTTTTGATGATTTCACTTATAGCCGGAACAATGTACTGTTTATGTCGTCTCTTTGACGATAGTAATTTATTTGTAGTAAAGGTTATATTAAAACTGCTTGACGTTTTGACTTGCGGAGTGTGCATGCTATCTGTCTATGTGTTTTCATATTTGGTGTCGAAAACTAGATTAACTGAAAGCCGAGTTTATGAGGTAGTAAAAAGGAACTCTTTCGGAATATATTTATATTCAGACTCTTGGAACTATGTTATTCTTGCTATCGGATTTATGCTTGAAGGAGAGCGTTTATTGACGAATAACGCAGATGCGATAATGTTGTATATTGTTCGTTTCGTTGTAACATTGTTAGTATCAGTTGGTGTTACTGAGTTGATCAGAAGATTCAAGTTTAGGCATTTGTGCTGAATCAAAAAAATGGGAGAAATCTTATGAAATACGATTACTTAATAGTAGGCTCTGGCTTATACGGAGCAATCTTCGCACACGAAGCAAAAACAAAAGGAAAGTCTGTGCTTGTGATTGATAAGCGTTCGAACATTGGCGGCAATATCTACACAGAAAATATTGAAGACATCAATGTCCATAAGTACGGTGCTCACATCTTCCACACCAACAATAAAAAAGTCTGGAATTATATTACACAGTTTGCAGAGTTCAACCGCTTCACGAATTCTCCTGTGGCAAACTACAAAGGCGAACTTTATTCAATGCCTTTTAACATGTACACATTCAATAAGATGTGGGGTGCGGTCACTCCGGAAGAAGCAGAAGCAAAAATCAATGAGCAAAGGACGGAGATCACGCACGAACCACAGAATCTCGAAGAGCAGGCTATCTCTTTAGTAGGTAGAGACATCTTTGAAAAGCTGGTTAAGGGCTATACAGAGAAGCAATGGGGACGTGACTGCAAAGACCTGCCGGCTTTTATTATTAAGCGTCTGCCGGTGCGCCTGACGTTTGATAACAACTACTTCAACGCGCTCTATCAGGGTATTCCAATTGGTGGCTATACGAAGTTGATTGAAAACCTGCTCGATGGAATAGAAGTGAGGTTGGATACGGATTATCTGGAGCATAAGGCGGAACTGGATGCTCTGGCAAATAAGGTAGTATACACCGGACCGATTGATGCTTATTTCGATTATTCCCTCGGTTATCTTGAGTATCGTTCCGTTCGCCTTGAGACAGAGCTTCTTGATATCCATAATTTCCAGGGCAACGCGGCTGTGAACTATACAGACCGTGAGACTCCGTGGACAAGAATCATTGAGCATAAGTGGTTTGAGTTCGGCAAGGATGCAGACGGTAATGACCTGCCCAAGACTGTGATCAGCAGGGAGTACAGCTCTGAGTGGAAACCTGGAGACGAACCATACTATCCGGTCAATGATGAAAAGAACAGTAAGTTGTATCAGCAGTATAAGACACTTGCTGAGAAAGAGACCAACGTCATCTTCGGCGGACGCCTCGGCGAGTATAAGTATTATGATATGGATCAAGTTATTGCAGCTGCATTAGAGTCTTGCGAGCAATATTTATAAGGGCGACTGGTAAGGCGAGCGTGGAGAATCATAATGAAGAATAATTTGTTACAACCGGATAGTGCGAAAAAAATTTTGCTTTTCAAATCGTGTACCAGGTTGTAATCCTCGTTATACCGTTAATTGTTGTTTATTCTTGTGAAAATTGTCCTGGGCCATTGAATCTGTCAGAACTAACAGCCGAAAATAGCAGGAAACACCTGCCAATTAAGACGATTAAGATATATTAACTTTCAATAGATTTTAGCAGTAATAGATTTTAGCAGTCTCTGGTTCAGAGACCGAAAATCCGAAAACCATGTCCCCATTCACATTTGTTACAAGCACCCTATATTGCGCGGTAACGGCGTGTGCATATGATGGCGTGTGGCAGATAGTGATGGCGTGTGCATGGAATGCGTGAGATGATAGAAGAACATTAACAGGAGGCTGATAATAATGCAGGAAGTATACGAGTATCAGGAAGTATACGAGTATCAGGAAGTATACGAGTATTTAAAGAAATGCGGGACGTATTACCTCGCAACGGTTGAAGGTGACCAGCCGAGGGTTCGTCCATTCGGAACTGTGCATATCTTTGACGGAAAACTTTATATCCAGACCGGCAAGGTTAAGGATGTGGCAAAGCAGATATTCGCCAATCCAAAGATTGAGATTTGCGCGTTTAGTGATGGTAGCTGGATTCGCGTTGCAGCTACAGCAGTGGAGGATGACAGAAGAGAAGCGCGCCAGAGTATGCTGGACGCATATCCTTCCCTTCAGAAATCCTACAGCGCCGATGATGGCAACACTGTGGTGTTCTACCTGAAAGACGCAACCGCCACGATTTCTTCGTTTAGTGAAGCACCGAAAGTGGTGAAGTTCTGATTTTACAGGCGCTCGGTTGGTAGACGTGCCCCTTACGAGACACGCCCCCTTTAGATCCCGGCGTGCGGCTTTCCCGGGCTCTCCGGGATAGAATGGGGTTCTAGAGCGAGAAAAGCCCTTGGAATCAATGGTTCCGGGGTGTTTCAATAGCATATAAGCAAAAAAAGCGCAGGCTACCGCTAACCTGACGCAAGAAAGGCTTGATAAATTGAAAATTAAGATGTTATTACAATCGAATGCACGTTCGCCAAGTGGCGATAGATGGGGCCGAGATGGCCCTATTAAAATGGCCTTTTTTGAGGGTATCTTGCCTCCTTCCCTGACAATTCCCTACAGAGAGAGGGGATAATACAGCGGGCTGAAATAATTCATACAGCCCGCTGACAACTGAATATTTTGGTTCTTGAATAAGCAGTCCGCTTATGAGGCAGATCCGTTCTTATCATTGAGTTTCTCATTGATGGTATCAATCGGCGAGTGGACAAGGTGTACAGGTCCACAGATAAGCAACAGCCTCTTGCGGAAGTTTTCGAAACTGTGTACCCCAAAGGAGACCCGCTTAAATACTTTTATTTTGTAAGCGATGAATAATCTGGCGTATATAAAAATTCCATCACCAAGTAGGAAGC